>JBCCLN010000086.1:0-14686 GCA_039026865.1 Bacteroidota bacterium
AAGGAAAGAACCTCATTTTCACCAAAAGAACGTGTACTACTTCCCGACCACTCCACTCGCACAAAACTGGCGTAGAGACGCTCTCCACGGCTGTCGGTCAACCGGTCCGATGGAGTATTTAACGCATCGGTGATTTGCTGCCAGTGGAGGTCTCCCAGCTCTTTGAGTAACCAATTTTCATTTAATCCTCCCCATAAGAGTTGAGGCATAGATAATGAATACTTCCTTTCTAGGATCATGTTCGACGATTTTGATTGATGACGCTGCTGATTTTACAAGTCGGAATTGAAATTATAATGACTCTTCGTTACGCTATTTATTTAGACGTTTTCCTGAAAGAAAACCATCGCCATCCAGTTAATTTTTTTGAAGTAGGCACTTATTAACCATTCAAGTCTGTGCATTAGCCAGGGTTATGAGCCACTATTCTACTCATCAGATGGTCAGGTATTTCATTATTTGTCATATAATGTTTAATTGGCTACACAATTTCGCCTAGTTGTTATTTGGTAGTTTATCTTATTAACTGTTTCTATTACTTAGTCCAAAAAATTCGGGTAGGGATCCAATCACATTAAATTCATAGGGTTGCATGGCTGCCTCGGGAAGTTAGCTGCTCCATGTTACTTTTACAATGTCTCGGAATGCGGGTTAAGCTAATTGCTTCTACTAATTAATGAAGCAATAATAAAAAAAGCCAAAATCTGGTATATAGATGCCATTAGAATACGTTGATCAAACTAGGAGTCATGATTAGAGAAATTCAAACACGGGATTTACTACCGTTTTGTCCATAAGTTTTATGTATCAAGACCCCAATCAACTCATTTTTCAGAAGGAAAGAACCATTTCAGACAACCTCACAGAATAAATGTATCATACATTTCAAATAGCAGTTTTAAAACACCAAAGGCATAAAAATTGAACATAACATCTGGTTTTTGTTCCAAATTCCAAGGCTAAATTCATGAATCTCTTGCTAATAAGGGTTTATTTATTACGAATAACTACCAATACATGAACTTTCATATACTGATGAAAAATCTAGGGTAATAGCGTTAGCCTAGCTAAAAAACGCTTTTAATTGCTTGAGAGCAATGGCAAGTTGTGGATCAACTTCAGACTTCTGAATGATATCCTTTCCTACTTTTTCCGCGTCTATCAACTCTTCTTTGTCTCTAAAGACCTCATTGAGGATATCGCAATAGTCGATCAATAAGTAAAGAACGATAAATGATGAAGAAGGCTTCGCATCTTTGAAAACTATGGCTTTCAAGTGATTTCTAATTTCCTGTTCAAAGGCGTAGTTAGCATTATTCATTCTTTCAGACAACGGAATCCATAAAAGCTTAGTTTCTTCTTTTTTAAGAATACCTCTTTGAACCAATAATACATTCAGATCTTCTTGAATGTCTTTGAACTTGTTGGACATGTTCTTAACCTGATCTACGATCATCTCGCCGCTTTTCAACTTCTTTAAGACATTATCTAAAATTCCATTTCCTGTTCCTACTGTATCTACTACTTCTATAAAGCCACCTTCTAACTTTATCTTTTTTTTGATGTAAAGTTCAAGGATACAAGCTGCAATAACACCAGGCACTATTTTTTTTTCAACAGCAGCCAAGATTCTTCCTTCTTCATCGTCTAACGCAATCAAGTAAAATCCTTCTGCAATACTAAGTTTCATATAATAATTGGTTTAAGGCTCGTTGATTAAATCACAATTAATGAACTTCTTAATTTCACTGCTGACCCTATTTATACAACTACGAAGATTACAAAATTTAATCAAACAACGGAAAATTACGGAGCTATTTTTTTAGTAACGCTCCAATAGTAAGGCCTTGAACAAGGATAGAAAACACTACTACGCAGTAAGTTGTAAATAAAATGGTTTCTTTAATCATCACGCTAATCCATTCAAAATCAGATAATGAAAGTGCCAGCGCTACGGAAATACCTCCTCTTAAACCTCCCCAAGTAAGAATAGGAATGGTTTTAGGTTCAAAAGTCCTGAAGCTAGACATAATTGTAACAGGAACACTCACTCCTAAAAATCGCGCAAGAAGAACAATAACAATGCCTATTCCACCTATAATTAGATTGCTCAGTGTAAACGAATCTGCTATTACCAGTATTTCCAAACCAATTAAAATGAAAAGGATCGCGTTCAAAGCCTCGTCAAGCAAGTGCCAAAATTTGAACACATATTCTCCTGTCGCATTGGCAAGTTTTTCATCTCGCCCTTCATTGCCTATGAAAAGCCCCATTACCACCATTCCGAGAGGCGCTGAAACATGGAGCATTTCAGCCAGGCGACCACCTACCATCACTAATGTCAGTGTAACTAATACCTCTAGCTCAACATGATCATTATCAATGAAATCCAGGAGTTTGAATCCGGCAAACCCAAAAAGGGCACCAAGCGAAACTCCACCAAATACTTCTTTGCCAAATAATAGCGCAACACTTGCCGCAGTAACTTCCCCTGATCCGTGACCACCGGCTTCATGAATACCTGCTTGCGCTTTAGCTATGCTAAGAATAGTTAGGAACACAACTACCCCTACACCATCATTAAACAGCGATTCTCCTGCAATTTTTATTTCCAACTTTTTAGAAAGACCCGCTTTTTTAGTAAGCGCTAGAACTGCGATAGGGTCTGTTGGAGAAATAAGAGCACCAAATAAGAGACAATAGATCAGGTCTATTTCAAGTCCTGGTACAACTAGTGGAAAAATAGTGTAAACAATAAATCCAACGATAAATGTAGACATCAATGTGCTACCTATTGCCAAGATAAAAATAGGAAGACGCTCTTCCAAAAGTTTGGATAGGTTAATGGATAACGCTCCGGCAAACAACAGGAAGTTGAGCATCACATTCATCAATACCTCCTCAAAATCAAACGAATCTATAATATGTTCGGTGCCTGCCGTAATAGAAGGAAAGAAATAGCCAGATATCAATATTGCAATAGACATCATCAAAGCGATGAACATTAGCCCGATCGTTGATGGTAGTTTTAATATGGTAATATTAATGAGTGTAAATACAGCAGCCAGAAGTATTAGGAAAGTGATTAGTTCAAGAATGCTCATTTCGCTGTGAGAGTAGTTTCTTCAGGTTTAGATTAGCACATTTAAAGTAAATAATAAAAGCGTACGGAAAAAAACTCAATTGTCCCATTGCAACTGTTTATTAGCTTAAACCAGATAAAATGAATATACAAAATGGCTTTCTCCTTTTTTGGTCTTTTCTACTAGCGATGAGCTGTTCATCCATCAAGCAACTAGCACTGAAAAGGGACATTGCTGAAATTCTGAAAAAATCCGAAGTGTTCTCCAAGCATCATACAGGTCTAAGCATTTATGATATTGATAATCATCGTTATCTATCGAATTATAATGCCGATTTATTGTTTACTCCTGCCTCTAATATAAAGTTATTGACAATGTATGCTGTTTTATTGAGCTTTAAAGATTCAATACCCGCATTGCTTTACGAAAAAACCCGAATAGCCTTACGCGTCAAGCCTGTAGCAGAACCGACACTTCTGGCTGAGGAGTTTCAAAATCAAGCGGTATTTAACTTTCTTAAGCGACAAGAAGCCATTGAAGTAGTATTTCCAGAAGACATTCCTCCTTATGGTCCAGGCTGGGCCTGGGACGACTACTCTTACTCCTTCCAAACCCAAAGGACCTGGTGGCCAATTTATAAAAACACATTAAGTATAATTAAGGACGATACTACGATCACAGTGATTCCTTCTTTTTTTAAAAACTTCACAGAAATTAGAGAGAGTAACCTATTTAATAATATGTTAGCTAGAAATATTAAATACAACAATTTTACCGCCTATATCAGTAATGATACTTCTACTTTTGAAGGCAACATTCCGTTCGATTCTTCCAAAGATCTATTTGTTGAATTATTATCGGATACACTCAATGTTCCAGTTGCTATTTCCGAGACGGACTTTACAGCTCAGGATACCATTTATGGGCAACATGTTGATACTCTATTGACCAAAATGATGAAACCAAGCGATAATTTTCTTGCCGAACAACTTTTTATACAAGCCGCATGGAAAAATGGGTTTGAATCTATCGGAGAGTATATTGATCATCTTAAAATTACTTCTTTGAGCAGTCTAGATGATATGGTTTGGGTGGATGGCTCTGGGTTATCTCGTTATAATTTAATTCCTCCTAATAATCAGGTTAAGCTGCTTAAAATCTGTCTGGATGAATTTGGATGGGAACGTCTTATTAGCATCCTTCCCTCTGGCGGTGAAGGAACGCTGGAAGAGTTATATCTTTCTGATACTCCTTTCATATATGCCAAAACAGGTACACTTTCTAACAATCATAGTTTAAGTGGATTTTTAATTACTAAATCCGGCAGACGATTGATTTTCTCTTTTATGAACAACCATTTTATTGGACCAATAAACGATGTAAAAAAGGCCATGGAAGAACTGTTAATACAAATAAGAGCGTCTTATTGATTGTATACTCTCACAAGTCCACCTGTAAGACGCATTAAAGTCACTTTGGAATCAATCAGGTCATAAACAGCGTCAAGTTCCTGTATGGAAGATACCAGAAAAGTGTTCTGAATGGTTCTGAAATCAAAAGAATCTATTGTTCCGTTCTGAAATTTATCACGGGCAATATCTAGATTCTGTTTCGCTGCCGCTTTCCTTCTAATGTTAATTTGATAGAGCTGCTTCCTGGTATTGTATTGATCTACTGCTTGCTTTAGATCTCTTCTTAAAGAAGTCTTTAAATTGTCAATTCTTAATTCGCCAATGTCTTCCTCGATTTGAGCCCTTCTTATTGCTCGATTGATGCGACCCCCATTAAAAAGAGTGAATGAAACAGTGAAGTTTACTCCGTAACTTCGATTTTGATTATTTCCTACCGATAAAACATCCACTACATTACCGTTTCCATCAGTTATTTCTCTTCTATTGAGAGGCCAGTCACTGACGTCCTGTTCATTTCGGGTATAGATATAGTTTGCACCTAATGACAACGTTGGATATCTATCCCATTTACTCAACTCTACATCCAACCCTAGGACAGATTGAGTGATATATTGCCTTCTTACATCAACATTCTCCTGCTCCATCAAATCGATTAAACTTAAGAGGTCTACTTCTATCATATCCCTGTCCATCGAATCACTCAGTGTATAGTCTGGTGCAGGCTCTGCTATTCCTAATACAAAATTTAAGTTAGAGATCGCATTTTTGTATATAAGTTCCTGATTGACAAAGCTCACAGAGTCAGTCAAGTAATTGCCCTCTTCTAAGAGCACCTCGCTCGTAATTGCACTTCCTATCTCTTGGCGAACCCTAACTCTTGTGTATTTATCCCTACTTAACTCCAGTTGAGTTTGAAATTGCTGTAATCTTTCCGATTCCAATACAACAATATAATAACCTAAAATAATCGACTGAATGGTGTTTGCAATCACAATGCTTGCGTTGCCCTCAGATTCAGCTTGAAGCTGTTCTAACCTACGTTTCGTAATTGTTATATTATGCAGGCTGAGCAAATCCCAATTTAGATTTACAGCGGGTTGAATTTGTGTGGTTATGGTTTTTCCCAAAATTTGAAAAGGGTTAATCGCCTCCTGGTTGTCAAAAGTATTTCTACTACCTACAGCAGAAGCGGTAATGGTAGGGAAAACTCCAACCTCACCCCAATTATTATTTAATCTAGCAACATCCACATTTCCCCTTCCTATGCGAACATCGTAGTTATTTGCTAACCCTAATTGAATAGCGTCTGCTAATGACAATTGATCTTGAGCACTTGAATATATTGCTCCTAGAAGCGCAAAAATCAGAATAAAATTTCTCTTCATTAAAATAATGACGCTTAAGCAGATTCTCTGTATTCTTCCATCCTCCTTTCATCTATAAGGACTCTTTCTACTTCTTCTCTAGTAGGTTTCTTTCCCGTCCATAACCACTTAGCATAGCGTCTCAAGTCATTAAAGAGAACGATTAGCACCGGGAAAAAGAGTAAAATAATGATTGTTCCAAAGAATACTCCATAAGCGACTGAAATTGCCATAGGTATGAGAAACTGAGCTCCGAAGCTCGTTTCTTTAATTAGCGGATAAAGTCCTAGTACGGTGGTTAAAGAGGTGAGCATAATCGGTCTAAATCTACTAATACCCGCATTGTAAGCAGCTTGATATACAGACTGTCCTTCAGATTTAATAAGAGAATTGTACTTCGCCAAGAATACTACTGCATCGTTGATGATAACACCCATAAGAGCTATCATTCCCCACAAGCTCAATAAAGAAACTGGTTTAGGTGTCACACTTATCCAGGTCTCTATACCATGGCCCAGCACTCCTCCTAAAACACCTATAGGTACCATTAAGATAATAAGTATGGCCTGGTAGACTGATCTGAAATTAATAATTAAGATAAAAAAGATAATTACAAAAGCACCAATGAAATAAGTCTGCATCTCTCTAGCAGACCGAGCCCGCTCCTCAGATTGTCCTCCATAGTCTACGGATACACTGGGAAATTTTGCTAGCATCTTAGGTACGATCTCATTCTCCACATTCATAAGGATTGCATTAGAATCCCCAAAAGGATCTACCATGTCAGCTTCTACACTCACGGATCTTTTTGCTTCGTAATGGCGAATCCCCGAGACCCCCCTTTCGACTTGGTAATTGGCTAGCTGAGTTAAAGGATATTCTCGCTCTCCATCTTTTATTTTTACGGATTCTAGTTGATCTATATTTTTTCTGTTCTCTTTGGGGTAGCGCACCCATACTTTAATCTCATCTGTTCCTTTCATCAAACGCTGAGCTTCTTCTCCAAAGAACCCTTGTCTTAATTGGGTCGTAATATCGTTTGTTGAAAGGCCTAAAAAGTAAGCCTGTGCTAAAAGATCTAATCGTATTTCTCTACTGCCAATTGGAATATCATCCGTGATGTCTTTAAGATCCGGGACTTTTTCCAATTCAGCTTTTAGGTAATCTTTTGCTGCAGACAAAGACTCATAATCTGTCCCAATGATCCGTACTGCTACCGGCTTTCCCCAACGGTTGATTCCGCCGATACTAAATTTCTCTGCTTCCGCCACATTTCCTATTTTCCTCCTCAAACTGTTAATAATTTCGAATTGATTAATCCCATATTCATCTAACTCAACATGAAAAACCCCCATATTTCCGGTATGAGAACCTGATTCGAAAACTGAACTGCCGACTTGCTTAAAGGTATAGTCTATAATATCATCTTCTGTATTTACTTTCTTTTTTAACTCATCGTTGACCTCCCAAACCACCTTTTCAAATTCTTTAAGGTATTCCTCTACTTTTTCTTCTCTTTCACCAGGCTTAAATGCCAAATTGACGTCGATACTATTAAACTCTATGGGTGGAAATAGCGTAATGGGAATGATGCCTCCCGATACTAACCCGCTGATAATGAAGAAAAAGCTAACAACAACAGCCAATGAGACGACCTTGTGCTTCATTGCAAGACTGAGCGCACGTCCATAAATGTGAGTTCTTAAATATTCAATGACTCCATTAAGTGTTTTTCTAATCTTATGACTTCTGGTATTTTCTGGCTTGATTTTTAAAACATGTTTGCTAGCAAGGTGAGCCGGTAACACAAAAAATGCTTCTATTAATGAAAAGCCCAGACTAAAGATCACAACAATGGCCATATCTCTAAAAAACTCAAAACCTCCGGTCAATAGCAAGAGGGGAGTGAACGCAACCATAGTAGTTAGTACTGAAGTGAATACACTAGGCACCACTTCCATTGTTCCCTGTATGGCAGCCTTTAGAGGGTTACCATGTTTCTCAAAGTGGGCATAGATATTTTCTGCAATGACAATACCATCATCTACAAGAATTCCAATCACTAAAATCATCCCAAAAAGAGAAATCAAATTAATAGTGAGTCCCACAAAAGATCCTAAGATGAACATTCCGAGAAAAGAAGAAGGAATACCCCACGCTACCCAGAATGAAAGTCGAAGACTAAGGAACAGACCTAATGAAATGAGCACGAGGGTAAGCCCAACGATTCCATTTGATGTTAATAAAGATAGACGATCATCTAACCGATCCATAAAGTCTCGGATCATAATCAATTCTACTGCATTATTTCTTTCGTTATATGCTTCCAGGTAGTCATTTACAATATTGGAAACCTGCTCCAAATCTTCTGTTTCCAAAGCATTTACTTCAATGAATATGATTCGATCTCCATTAAGAAAGGATTTATTTGGTTCATCAGCAAATTTCTCCTCTACTTTGGCAACATCACGCACGAGTAAATTTCTACCGCCTTCATTACTCCGAATAACGATGTCAGCGATTTGTTCAGCATCTGTGCTTTTCGCATTAGATCTGATGAGAATTTCTTCTTTCTCCGTTTTTACAGAACCCGCAGAAACATCTCTATTATTGTTTCTTATTGCATTGGCGATTTCGGAAAAAGTAAGATTGTATCTCCTTAGTACATCTTCCGTTACCTCTATGGTTATTTCTAAAGGAGGAATACCGGAGATAACAACTTGAGAAATCTCACCTGTAGCCAGTAGGTCATCTTCTATTTCTTCTGCAAAAATTTTGAGTTTTTTAAGGTCTACATCGCCTACGAGCGCAAGGCGTTGTGCTGTAGTTCTTCTTTTCTGCTTGACCATAATCGGCTTTTCTGCTTCTGAAGGAAATGAACTGATTCCATCTATTGCGTTTTTTACATCCGTATAAAGTTCGTCAATGTCATAGCCGTCAATCTTTTCGATAATGATCGATGCGATGTTTTCCGAAGAAGTGGAGGTTACCCTGTAAATGCCTAATACTCCTTTTAACGATTCTTCAATCTTAAGCGTAATGCCTTCTTCTATTTCTTCAGGCGAAGCTCCAAAATAAGCAACAGAAACGGATATGCTTTTATCTTCAGTAATTGGAAAATAGGATTTCTGGGTACTGATCATACTGATAATACCACCTATAAGGGTTAGTGCTATCAATACATTAGCCAGAATGGGATATTTAACAAAATACTCAACAAGACCTTTAATAAAACCCATTACTTATTTGTTTCTAGTTTGTTGCTGTTTTTATTTTGGAGATTTCTAATTCTTCACTATTTCCCATTTCCAGATCAATCTCTTTCTTCTCTCTTTTGTAAGCGATCATACCATTGTATGCGCCTAACAAAGGTTCTACAACCAATTCTTCTCCTTCTTTCAGTCCATCAAAAATTGCTTCCTCCTCAGAAAGACGAATAACGTTGATATTCCTTTTCTGCAATAGGGTATCCTGAAGCACAAAAACTTCATTATTATTGTAGATCGCATTTCTAGGCATTGTCATACCGTCTTTTACGATTCTTGCTGGAATTGATGCCTGGAAAAACTGACCATCATAAATTTTTTGTTCGTTGGGTAATACTGATATAAATACATCTACTGATTGCGTATTTTGATTTACATAATCGCTGATCCTGGCTACCCTACCATTCCAAAACTGCTGCGATTCTTTTGAGTATATCTCTACAGGAGCACCTTTTTGTATCCATGGAACATCTTTGGTTTCTATGCTTGCTTTGATTTCATAAGTCCCCGAACGCAGAATCTTTCCTATTCTACTTCCTTGATTGACGTATGCTCCGGATTGAACAGCTACCTCCATAATGCTTCCCGAGAATGGCGCGTAATATTTGTATTTTTCTAATCTGGATTCAGCACTTTTTATGGAATAGTAGGAAGAATAGATCCCTCTTGTAGCAATAAATGTTTTTTCTTTATCAGAATTTGTGGAAGGTAACTTAGGGAACGTCTTATCAATATCAAGTTCGTTGAAATAGCGCTGCCATGCATCGTAATTATCTGGAAAATCAATCTTAAAATCAGGAAGAATACTCGCCAGATCCCTAAGAAAATTACTTTTTTGAGATTTTAAATTGAGTAAAGCCTCATTATCGTCTATCTTAAAAATTAGCTGCCCTTTACTAAATTTTTGACCCTCTTTTAACAAAACACCCTCAAACATCCTTCCTGAGACTTCCGCCACTAAATCAAGGGACCTTGAGTTTTCAACTCTACCAAAAGTAACAACGTGGGTCTGTATACTTTGATAACTCACGCGCTGGGTGGTAACGAGTTTTTTTGTCACTATTTGTTTTCTTTTCCTTGGTTCTTCCTTAAGTGAACCCAGAAGCTGGCTTAAAGAATAAGAGCCCAATAAAATAGCAGATGCTATAATAATAATTACAAATTGCCTTTTCCTCATTCGATGATTACAGTGAAATGAATAGTATTAAGCGAAAAAAGATAAAATTGGTTTTGACCTAACACTAAATATTTGATAAGTGGAGGATAACTCCCCTAAGCTGCAGCAAGAGAGACTTAGGTAACGATATTAAGTCTTGATATTCTTATGAAATTTTCATCAATAAGCCATAAAAAATGGGGAGAGATATTTACAACTACTCCTGTTAACAAAGATTTTACGTAAAACCGTGTGTCTATTTGTTCATTTTCATTTTCTAAGTAGTCATTTACCAAATCTCCTCTCATATTTCGTATCAAAGGTACTTCGGGAATAACCTGAACGCCCAAAAACTCTGATAAGGCAGCTATTGATTGGTTTGAGATGAGGTTTTCTATTTCAGACATGAAGTCATGTTTCATCATTTTTGATTCCGAACCACGAGTAGTTACAAAATCTTCACCCAACACCACTCTATTTATCAGATCCATTTCATGCACATTGATCACAAAATATAACGCCCCGTTAATCTCTCCTTTAAATTCTACCTTCATAAGATTTACCTTAAATCGGCCAAGATCATCAAACTCACGTAGTGGCCGTAAGGGACCAAGTCCAAAGCCAGTTACTTTTGGTCTCACTCTGATCTTCAGCATCTGCTCCATAGAGGAGGCTGCCTTACTAAGAGACTCCAAAACCATATCTTCCACAATTTCCATGTGAAGAGGTGAAAATTCTTCTTTATTCACGAATTATGCGATACTCTTAAAAACTTTAAAATAAAAAAATTGCTCAAACAAGATTTCCGTCTAAACAGATAAACAACCATTGAACCACGAGTGGTCATCCTAAACACTTTTTTAATGCTTACTTTAAAACGGAATTAAAAACCTATAAGTATGAAGAGAGTTCCATTCACACTTTTAATCTTAATTATTTTTACTACTACCTCTTTTGCACAAAAAAGAAAAAGTAAATCAAGCGCTACAATAGAAAAGATCAGCCCTGAGTTGTATGACGGTATTAAGTGGCGGCAGCTTGGTCCATTTAGAGGAGGACGTTCTGCTGCCGTAACAGGAGTATCTAACAAACCCAATCTATTTTACATGGGGTCTACAGGGGGAGGAGTTTGGAGGACAAAAGATGGTGGAAACACTTGGGAGAATATTTCAGATGGATACTTCGGAGGATCGATTGGGGCAGTAGCAGTTAGTGAATGGGACAATAATGTCATATATGCCGGAGGTGGTGAAGTAACCGTAAGAGGAAACGTTTCATCGGGCTATGGTATGTGGAAATCTGTAGATGCCGGAGATACTTGGGAAAAGATTGGACTTGAAAATTCAAGACATATTCCAAAAATTAGGATCCATCCAAAAAATCCTGACTTAGTTTATGCAGCAGTTCTTGGCGACCTATACAAATCTTCCTCCGAAAGAGGGATCTACCGAAGCAAAGATGGTGGTAAAACGTGGGAGAAAGTCTTATTTGCTAATGCGGATGCAGGGGCAGTAGATCTTCTTTTTGATCCCAATAATCCTAGAATACTTTACGCTTCCACGTGGAAGATTCGAAGAACACCTTATTCCCTGGAGAGTGGTGGCGAGGGTTCTGCACTTTGGAAAAGTACTGATGGAGGAGATACCTGGACGAATATTTCTTTAAATGAAGGATTACCAAAGGGAATCTGGGGAATCTCGGGAGTAACGATCTCTCCCGTTAATTCTAGTAGAGTTTGGGCCATCATTGAAAATGAGAATGGTGGTGTTTATCGATCAGATGATGCAGGAAAAACCTGGAATTTGATCAATAAAGAAAGAAAACTCAGGCAAAGAGCTTGGTATTATACTCGAATATATGCGGACACACAAGATGAAGATATCGTCTATGTCTTAAACGTAAGATATCATAAATCAACCGATGGTGGAAAAACTTATAAAACGTACAATGCTCCTCACGGCGATCATCATGATCTCTGGATTGCCCCTGAGGACAACCAAAGAATGATTATAGGTGACGATGGAGGCGCTCAGGTTTCTTACGATGCAGGAGAAAATTGGTCCACGTATCATAATCAGCCTACCGCGCAATTTTATCGCGTGACTACAGATGATTCATTTCCTTATCGGATTTACGGCGCACAGCAAGATAATTCAACCATCAGAATAGATCATCGATCAAATGGAAGATTCTTGGATGAGGGTAACTGGGAAGCTACAGCGGGTGGTGAAAGTGCGCATATCGCTCCAAAACCAGATAATAGTGAAATAGTCTACGGAGGTAGTTATGATGGATTCTTAACTAGAATTGATCATGAAAATGAGCAGGTTAGGGCCGTGAATGTGTGGCCAGATAATCCCATGGGACATGGAGCTGAAGACATGAAATATCGTTTTCAGTGGAATTTTCCGATCTTCTTCTCTCCTTTTAATTCAAACAAACTGTACACAGCGTCAAATCATTTACACGTATCCGAAAATGGAGGTCAAACCTGGAAAGTGATCAGTCCTGATCTTACAAAAAATGATCAAAGTAGGTTAGGTTCATCGGGTGGTCCCATTACAAAGGACAACACAAGTGTAGAGTACTATTGTACCATTTTCGCAGCCACCGAATCTTATCATGAAGAAGGAGTGATTTGGACCGGATCGGACGATGGATTGATCCATATTACCCGGGATTTTGGAACCAATTGGCAAAATGTGACTCCTGCAAGTTTGCCGGAATGGACAATGATCAATAGCGTAGAAATAGATCCTTTCAATGAAGGAGGGCTTTATATTGCAGGAACACGCTACAAAATGGGTGATTACGCTCCTTATTTGTACAAAACCGAGGATTACGGTGAAACCTGGAGAAAAATCACCAATGATATACCTGCTGAGCACTTTACCCGAGTAATAAGGGCTGACCCAAACGAAAGAGGATTATTGTATGCCGGAACAGAAGCGGGAATGTATGTTTCATTTGATGACGGAGGAAGTTGGCAACCTTTCCAAATGAACCTACCCATCGTTCCTATCACCGATCTTGCCATCAAAGACGACAATCTTATTGCTGCAACGCAAGGAAGAAGTTTTTGGCTGATTGACGACTTAACACCTCTTCACCAGGTCGCGGATGCTAAAGATAAAAGCCATTATCTATTCAAGCCAATGGATAGTTACCGAATGGGAGGTGGAGATGGAAAAGAATCAAAAATAGCGGGCACAAATCATCCTGGCGGGGTGATTGTAAACTTTTTTGTTCAGGATACGAGCAAAACAGATACGATCGAAATTAGCTTCTATGAGTCAGATGGAGATATTATTACTACTTACACCACGCATCCGAATGAAAAAGAAAAAGAGAAACAGCTTGACATAGAACCCGGTTTCAATTCAATGAATTGGGACATGAAATACGAGGGAGCAAAAACCTTTGATGGCATGATCCTTTGGTGGGCAACCACAGATGGACCTACCGCTATTCCCGGATCTTACCAAGTTAAAATGCATGTAAATAGAGCCGAACAAATGCAAGAATTTAAAATCTTAGCAGATCCTCGCATATCCACAAATCAAACCGACTATCAGGCACAGTTCGACTTCCTCATTCAGATTCGGAATAAGCTAACAGAAACACATGAAGGAATCGTTAATATTAGAGAAGCCAGATCGCAGATCAACGACGTTTTATCCAAAGTGGAGGACACTAACGAACTAAAGGAATATGGTAAGAACATTATTAAAGAAATGGAGGAAATTGAAAAAACGCTTTATCAAACAAAAAATGAAAGCAACCAAGATCCGTTAAACTTCCCAATCCGGCTGAATAATAAATTAGGACACCTGGCTTCCTTATCCGGAATAGGAAATTACAGGCCAACAGATTCATCAATAGCATTTTACAATGAAATAGCTGCTCAGATAGATGAGCAGTTGAATCTTTTAAATAAACTATTCGATACCCAAATAGTAGCATTCAACCAGATGGTAAAAGATGCAGAGATCAATGCAGTGAAATTGGAGAATAATAAAGAACAAGTTAGGTAATTATCATATCGAATAACAGATAAATATCAAATTAAGGGCACCTCTAAAAACTCAGTTCAAGAATTTGAGGTAGCGCTTTTTTCGGAGACAAGACGTCAAAAACGGAGTTTATCAGCGTTAACCCGAAAAATTCGGGTGTTATTCATTGAGATGAGGTAACGCGTTGAATAGGAGGTAATTGATTTTGAATGGGATGCCAAAATCGTTCCTCAAATTTGAGGAATCAAAAATCATTCATTATGAATATTAGAATCCTTTGAAAAACCCGCCTTTTGGCCCAACTCTTCGTTACCCAAAATTTCAAAAGCCTCATTTACGACCAGTAAACTACGTTTTTGAAATTCTGAAAGCCTCGATTTGAACCAAAAATC
>JBCCLN010000087.1:0-14584 GCA_039026865.1 Bacteroidota bacterium
AAGCGATTAAAAGAAATCGCATTGAGAAAAGTGATGGGAGGAGTCAGGAAAGAGATCATTGAGCAATTTTTGATTGAAAATCTCTTACAATGCTTCTTCGCCTTAGTAGTTGGGGTACTGTTATCTTATTTTCTTCTTTTACCTTGGTTCAATGTGATGGTTCCTGAAATGGATATTCAATTCCGAACAAGTGACCCTTGGACAATGGTTCTATTTCTCGTAGGCCTGTTGCTTGGTGTAGGGCTTGTATCCGGCGCTTATCCGTCATTTTATATTTCAAAGTTCGATACGATCACCATTTTTAAGGGTCATCAAAAGTTTGGGTCTAAAAACTTGTTTTCTAAAGTTATGCTTGGCCTTCAGTTTTTCTTGTCAGTTATTACCATAGTGGGCTGCTTGGTATTCTTGGATCAGAGCATTTATTTAGGAAATAAAGACTGGGGTTACGATCCAAAGAATACCATGTCCATTTATGTAACCGATAATGCGCAATATGAACTGCTAAAGAGTAAGGTTTCCGATCATCTGGCTATTACGGATGTAATCGCATCCGATTATCTTATTGGTCGAGGACTAGGAGTAAGTTCTTTAAAAGTGGAAGACCGACAGTTACCGATTAGGCATATTGGCGTAAGTGAAGGCTACGAAAATACACTTGGTCTAAGGTTAAAGGAAGGGAGATTTATCTCAGATTATACATTGGATCAGCATGCTAGTGTAGTGATCAATGAGAAGTTTGTTGAGATAATGGGATGGCAAGAAAATGCCATTGGTAAAACATTTACGTTTAATGGTGTAAGAAGGACGGTAGTAGGAGTGGTTGAAAATTTTCATTATTCCAATTTTTTCTCCGAGATCGGTCCGGTGATGTTCAAAGGGTTAGAAGATGAAAATGTGCATTATTTAACGGTGAGAACACGTCCGGATCAGATGGCTAGCGTGGAAAAATTTATCAAGACAGCCTGGCAGGAGATTGCTCCAAATGATCCGTTCGATCGTATCTTTCAAGAAAATGTTTTTGATGAATTCTATCAGGAAAATAGAAGTAATATTTCTATCATTTTGCTGATCACGGTTATAGCTATTGTTTTAGCTTGTCTAGGACTTTATGGTCTACTCTCATTCAATATCGAAGGAAAGCTAAAAGAGTTTAGCGTTCGAAAGGTTCTTGGTGCTGAACCTAAAGCCATAGTAGCGATAGTTAGTAAGCAATATGTATGGGTTCTTATGATTGCCTTCTTAATTGGTGCTCCCTTGGGGTCGATGGGGATGATGAATTTGGTAATACAGGTATTTCCGGAATCAAAAGATATTACCTTGCTACCATTCATTATAGCTATGGCCACTGTCGCAATCACCTTAACCATAACGGTAGCCGGACAAATCAGAAAGGCAATTAAAGTGAATCCTGCTGAGCTATTAAGATCTGAATGAACCAACAAGTATGTTACTTTCTTTTACCAGAAGCTTATTTCAAGTGTTGAGATATGTATTTTGTTGGAATCTAACTTCATGATACATCTTTTTCAGCTAGATCCTGATTGTGTTAAATATGATCTTCGATCCCAAGCCATGGCTCAGTGCATATAATAAAGATATATACTATTTTTGACAAGATCCCAAGGTATTTAACCCGGATTTCAAGACATTTTAAAAGTAACATAGAGCAGCTAACTTCCCGTGACAGCCATACAAGCCTATGAATTAAAATGGTGATTGGGTCCCTACTTGAATTTTGGATGGAATGTAAAACCTTAATTGAGAAATAATCAGGGATTTGGAATAGTAATTGGAGATGAAGCATCGCACTCAATTCCGTATGGAATAATGTAAGTACTAAACCACCTTCTCTGGGCTGCTTTATGATAAAACTATAAGAATCCTTTGAAAGACCCACTTTTTGGTCCAACTCTTCGTTGCTCAAAATTTCAACGCCTTGTCTCAAAAAAAAACGCTACCTCAAATTCTTGAACTGAGTTTTTAGAGGTACCCATCAGTTCAAATGTCTTGTTTTGGGCAAAACCATGCTTTACTCAGGGTGGAAAATTTCCACTAAACGTATACATAATCATCTTATATCTGCGAACGACCGGAAAAATCATAGGAGATCGCCTTGTCCAATGTGCCTGATCGCCATGCCACAGATATTTGATACCATTTTGCTTCTTTTTTATGCTTTGCGTGCTTTGGCTTACTTCTAATTAATCAAAACACATTTATCTAACCAACACTAAGGTACTAGGTTGACCCGCATTATTCACCACAAATACTGGCGGGTTGATTCAAGTAATTGATTTACAGTAGTTTTGTATTCGTACTGAATGATTTTTGATTCCTCAAATTTGGGGAACGATTTTGTCATCTCATTCAAAATCAATTACCTTATATTCAACGCGTTACATCATCTCAATGAATAACACCCGAATTCTTCGGGTTAATACTTACCTCCTACCAGTATTTTGTCCTTGAAAAAGTTGAAAGGGTAGCTTTTCAGCTTGTATTTAGTATTATGATATTAAGTTTCTAATAGGTGAAGTAAGCTACATAAGATTGAAATAGCCTTGTTACGATAGCGATCTTTAACGTGGTTGTAAGTATAATTTCTTAAAAAGAATAGTTGTAAGGGATTGTAAATTACCTAGAATACTCCTTTCTCAAGTCGATTATTTTAGAAAAATCATCAACAAATTGTGTTTTTTTACTAAAAAAATAATGTTCTGCATTAAAGTATCTGTTCAAAACATTTGGAGATTTAAATAGTATATTTGTGAAATATTATTTCATTCATAAATCACTTTCTTAAAATGAAAAGAACCAGAAGACAAGCATTAAAGACCGGGTTATTATCTATCGGGGGTTTAACCTTAGCTCCTCATCTTAGCTTTTCAGAATCTTGGAGAAGTCCAGTTTCGTTAGATACATCTGGAAACGTTTGGTATAGTCCCTTTTTCAAGGAATTTATTGATGAAACACTTATCAAGAACCCAGATAATATTTTAGCGAAACTTAATGCCAACGAAAATCCGTATGGCCCCTCATCTAAAGCTATAGAAGCGCATAAAACAGGGGCAGGAAAGGGTAATAGGTATGCCTGGAAAGAACTGTTTCAATTAATCGACAAAATCGCTCTCAAAGAAACAGTAAAATCTGAAAATATTATGATGGGTCCGGGATCTTCAGATATTCTGGAAAAAACAGGTATTTTACTATTCATGGAAGGTGGAAATATTGTTTCTGCAGATCCTTCATATATGTCGATGATAAATGTTGCAAAGGCTGTTGGTGCAAAATGGAAAGGTATACCTTTGAAAGAAGATTGGTCTCACGATCTTGAGGCCATGGAGGCAGCTATTGATAAAAACACTAAGCTAGTGTATATCTGTAATCCAAATAATCCAACTGGATCAATTACCCCAACTAGTGAATTAAAAGATTTTTGTAGCCGCGTATCTAAAAAGGTGCCTGTTTTCGTTGATGAAGCGTATTTAGATTTCTTGGATGATACCGCCTCTAAAAGTATGGTTTCTTTGGTTAATGAAGGTAAAAATGTTATGGTGGCCAGAACCTTCTCTAAAATACATGGGATGGCCGGAATGAGGGTCGGTTATATGGTCGCTAAAGAGAAAACTATCAAAGAATTCCAAAAAATAACCAGAGGGGGAATGGGTATTTCTTACTCTTCGGTAATGTCTGCAATTGCTAGTATGGACGATGTTGAATTTTTGGAAAAGTCAAAAAACCTCAATAATGAGGTACGAGAATATGTATTAAAGGAATTAAAAACAATTGGATTTGATTGTATTAAGTCTTATACGTCATTTATTATCTTCCCTATAGAGATGGATGGGAAAAAATTCTTGGAGCAAATGCGGACCCAAAATGTAGCCGTACGAGCGTTTGAGATACAAAAGAAAAATTGGTGTCGTGTTAGTATGGGAACTAAAGATGAAATGAATTTATTCTTAGATGCTATCAATACTGTTTTGGTATAATCCATTTTACTTTAAAGTCAAGATAAGCATCTTTTAATGGAAAAAACCTTTGGTTTATTACTCATGATTGGTCTTGGGGTAGCTCTCAAAATGAAAATTAAGCACCCAGATCAATTGAAGGGTATTAAAGTACTAATATTATCTCTCGCTCTACCGGCTACTATATTCGTAGCTCTCTTAAAAGTAGATTTACGATCAGATCTATTAGTACTTCCCTTATTAGGCCTCTTTATCAATTTAATTCTTTTCTTTTTTTTTCAACTGAGCCTGCCTCTTTTTCCTGGTCTTTCTGGTAAGAGAAAAAGAACCCTTTTGATGCTTTTACCTTCTCTCGCACCAGGGTTATCGTGCTTTCCTTTTATTTCGGAATACTTAGGGGATGAACCATTGGCATTTGCTGCCTTGGTTGACGTTGGAAATAAATTTTTCGTGCTAATAGTGCTCTATATATTATCCATGAGATGGTTTTTAAAACTAAATAGTGAGTTTAGCAATGGGAAAAATGGGAGTATTCAACAGATGATCTTAAAAATGTTCAGTGAACCCATAAATATGGTGATGATTGTTGCGCTTTTCATGTTAGGGCTCAATCTAAATCTTGATGCATTACCTGAATCCATTTCCTCAGTTTTTTTGAGACTTAGTAGTATTATGGCACCGTTAGTGCTATTATTTATTGGATTAGCCGTAAAAATCAAATTAAATCAGATAGGAAATATTCTCCAATTCCTTTCGTGGAGATCTGGCTTAAGTTTTATTATAAGTGCAATTTTCATCTATTTTATTCCTGATCTTAGTTCAACACTAATTCTTCTCGCCGTTGTATTTCCTCAGAGTTCTTGTAGTTTCTGGCCCTTCGCTCACATGACATTGGTAAATGATAAAGAAAAATCTGAAATGAAGACCTTTGAAATTGACTTCGCATTACAGGTTTTAGCATGTTCTCTTCCTTTCTCTTCGTTAGTCATTATGGGATCTTTATCATTCCCGGTCATCACTTCAAACCCGACTTATTTAGTGATTTTAGGTTCTTTGTTGCTAACGGCTGCTTTTATCCCTAGAACTATTATTGGTATAAGGAAGCTCATTTCGAAAAATGAAAATGTGTTTGTAAAAACAAGCTGATTTTCTAAGTTTCTTCCTCAGATACAAAGAGCATATTCGTTGTTACTATTTGATGATAGACTCAAATTCATTTTAATAAGTTTATCAAAGTCAACTCTTAATCACTAGCTCTGACTAACTGTAATCAAAGAAAATGGGCCATTCAGATAAAGCAGGCACAACAAATCAGCAGACTTCTTAATCCAAATGAGCTCATACTAATATCACACTTCATTTTTCCTAAGTGCCTGGTTCAATAAATTTATCCTCTTAGATAGCTGCAGAACTTATGCACTATAAAACTATTTAATTCTTTTCTTAAACTCGATCCAGTTTGGGACGAAGAAATCAAAAAAGAATTTAATTATGCTAATTACAATTACCTGAAATAAAATAAATATTGCTAATTTAACATTATCAATCTTTACCTTATGAAGTTCTCTTTATTGCTTATTCTACAATTTACCTATTTATTATCTTATTTAGATTCTCAAGCGTCTAAACGATTATCTTCTTATACGAAAACCAGTTGTATGGGGTCATGCCCAGCTTTTCGTTTTGAGGTTTATATGAATGGCAAGGCCTTCTTTACCGGAGAAGAAAATGTTGAACGTTTAGGAAGATGGTCAGCAGATATATCAGATTCAGAGCTCCAAGAAATCAAATCCATTTTTGAAAAAAATGATTTTTTTACTCTCGAGGATAGATATTATGCCGATATCAGTGATCTTCCTGCCACCTATATTGAGTTTATGAGCGATGGCAAAGAAAAAAAGGTCATGGACTACTACGGTGCCCCCCAGAGGCTGAAACAACTAGAGCAAGAAATAGAAGCAATTATTGAGCGTCTTAATTGGGTAAAAATACAGGTAAAATAATTTCCAATCTAAAACTCTTTTTCATGAAATGAGCATTAAAAATTGAGATATGAATGGGTAGGTTGGGTGACACCAACCAGGCAACGTGAAGACGGATGAATTTTTAGAGAGCGTTTCATAAAGCGTTTAAACCTTTATATTATATGAAAAAATTCTATCAAAGATTCAAATGGACCGCAGGCTTATCAATTTTCCTGCTTTTTTCGTGCTTTATGGCACGTGGTCAAGTCTCTCAACCTTTAGGTGAAAGTCAATGGGGCCCTGTTCACATAGATACATCTTATGCTTCAGGAAAAGAGGAACATTTTCATGTGAAAGGCAGTTCATTTTGGCAGAGAATCGGAGAGCGAGGTGGCCAAATGACCCTGGCAGAGAAAAAAGAATTTGAGGCTATACAAACGGCAACCATCATCATTGAGTTTGGCGATGGATTTGATGAACTCGGAGCCAACTCCGAAGCAGCACGAAATGCATTTCGCTTTGCAGCAAATATATGGGAAGCAGAGGTTGTTTCAGTTGTTCCCATAATTATTGCAGCTGATTTCGTACCACTGGGAGATGGAATAATAGGCTCAAATCAATCACCAAGCCTCACAAACGTACCCAATGCTCCTGATCCTGATATAAGTTATACACTTGCCTTAGCCAACGCCATCGCTGGATTTGATCTCTCACCGGGAACTGCGAGCGGAAATCAGAACTATAATCTTGACTTTAACTTCTACTTTGAAACAGATGGCAACACTCCTCCGGGGACGACAGATTTTGTTACGGTTGTGATGCATGAAATAGGCCATAGTATGGGCATTACAGGCTTTAGCAATGGCGGATTTGGAGTTGGAGCTAATGGTGGAGCTAATCCTGCACCCTGGGACTTATTTGTAGAACTGGGAGATGGAACTCCTATTCTTGACCTTGGTTTTGGTACACAGGAACAACAAGATGCCTTAGTAAGCGGAGATTTGTTTATTAATAGTCCTTTGTCAGTAGCAGCTTTGGGTGGCCAGCGACCTAAAATTTACGCTCCTTCCACCTTCAGTCCAGGTTCCAGCTATGTTCACTGGGATGAAAATACGTTTCCCGGCGGTAATCCCAATTCACTGATGACACCTTTTATAGGTTCAGGTGAATCAAACTTTAACGTCGGAGATATTACACGTGGTGTTCTTGCAGATCAGGGTTGGCAATTGTCAAGTGACTTAGAAACACAAGATGTAGGCATTGTGTCAATAAGTATGCCGAGAAGCGATTCTGATCTGGGGGCTAATGAAGTAGTAGTAGTAAACGTAAGGAATTTCGGAATTGAAGACGTCAGTGGATTTGATGTTGCTTACCAGATTGATGGCGATCCCGTTTTAGAAGCATTTTCAGATACTATCCCGGCCTTATCCGTTGCATCGTTTACTTTTTCGCAAACCGCTGATTTATCAGCAGACGGAACTGCTTTCAGCATCATTGCTTTTACGAGTTTGGATGCAGACCAGGATCCTTCTAATGATTCCATTACTAGTACTATTTCCAACCTTATTCCTTCTGCAGAGGTAGCCGTTACAGCTCTTAATTTTGGAAATGTGGGTGTTGGGAATGTAGCTTCACTACCAGTAACTCTTAAAAATACTGCCTCCGGAGAATTCGCCGGAGAAGTAGATATCAACGCGATTACTTTCAGTTCTGAGCTTTTCTCTTCACTAGACACCAGTAACTTGCCTATCACTGTATTACCTGGTGATAGTATTGAATTGTTTTTTATTTATAGCCCATTGGCGCTAGAAACAAATAGCGCTACTGCAACTATCTTCACAAATGCCGGTGATTTTAAAGTGTCACTCGAAGGGGCAGGAGTGGAACCCTCAGATATTTCCGTTGATCCATTAGTTCTCTCAAGCTTTCTAGTGCTAAACGAAATTGAATCTCAATTTATTCAAATTTCAAACAGTGGTGCATCTACTCTTGATTTCAACTTGACATTTGAATCTACAGAGACAACTCCTGCCTCGGTAGCAGTACCATTTGCAGGATTAAAACAAAAAGTTAGCAGCGAACTTCAATCAAGAAAAGCTACCAAGCCAATTCATTTGTTAACTGAGAATAAAATAGAATCTGCGGTAGCTGAAAATTCTGTTTATATCATAGATGATGGGTCTTCTGAAAGTAACATTGGATTGAATACCGTGAATGAGCTTATGTGGCTCAATGCTTTTCAAGTGGTTGGAGGTGCGAATGTGATCACATCTATTTCTTCTGCTGTTGCTTCAGGAAATGATGAGACACCGGCCAGGTTTATCCTTTACGAAGACCCAGACGATGATGGTGACCCGAGTAATGCGGTATTTTTAACGGAGTCAAGCGGTATTTTAACTAATCCTGGAGAAGATGTATTTACCACCGTTTCCATTGATCCAACACCTGTTGAAGGAGTCTTTTTTGTTGCGGTATTGATTAATGAAGACCCAAGTATCAACGCATTTCCTATGCCACAGGATTCGGGAAGTCCATCACTGCAATCTTCGTGGGCTATCTCCGACTCAGATGCGGGTTTTGATGTATTTGATCTATCCAACAACTCCTTGCCCCCATTGCTCATAGATGATGCCGACCTACCTGGCAATTGGTTATTACGTGCTGATGGACAGTTTTTTTCAGCGGAGCCTATAGCTGCTTCCGTAGCCCAAGGGGAGACAGTACCAATTCAGGTTGATTTTTTTGGTACTTCCCCTGGGTCATTTAGTTCTTTGATTAATATTAATAGCAATGACCCAGACGAATCCGTAATCAGTGTTGAGGTGAATATGGAAGTGGATGGAGTGTTAGTGACTGCTATCCCCTCCCAACTCACAGATACGTTGATACAAGGCAATACATCTACTCAAACCTTAACATTGGTCAACGGAGGTGCTAATGATGTGAGCTTTGATATTGAAGTGGTTGATTTAGGAGAAGTGCCACCAGGGTCAGATTCTACCTTTGTGCAAAACGGACACAATCCGGTTTTCACAAGAGAGGAACGATACAGCGGGTTGGACCTAAGTAATTCGAGTGAAGCAATCCAAACGGGTGAGGTATTACAACTTGGTGCAATTCAATATCAGACGAGTTTTGAAGATTTTTCCACTGGAGATGTGAATGGGCAAGACGGATGGATAGGAGAGTTTGGAACCTGGACCGTAGAGCCCATAAACCCATCTGATGGCAATTTACATTTTAGAGGACTTTCTGATGGTTTAGGGCAATCACTTGCGTTTTCTCCTCAAGTTTCAATTGGCTCTGAGCCGATATCTTCTATTGAGATGGATCTGGAAGTAGTCGGAACAGGTGTTACTTGGCAAATAATTCCACAATCTCCTACCGAGTTAAGCTTAAATACCCGTGTACAATTCAATCAAGACAGAACGGTTTCTGTTTTGATCAACGACCCCGTTTTGGGAGCTACATTTGAGCCTCTGGATATACTTGTCCCAACAGGATACTTTACTCTTCAAATAGAAGTAAATCGCTCCACAAATCAGTTTTCCATCTATTTTGATGGCGATTTAGTATTCGAGGGTTTAGGATTTGCCGGTAATATAGAGCAGTTAGTCATCCTTTCTCTCATGGAAGTGGCAGGTCCAACCTTGGATATGGATAGATTGGCCATTGTTGATGGTAACTTAGAAATAGCTCCATCGTTGATCACTCCTTCAGTAGTATCGGGAGTGGTTCCTGGAGGAGGTTCTGTAGATATTGAGGTAGGCTTTAATGCCAATTTCGATTTTGGAACCTATCGCTCAGATTTGCTTATTGGGTTCAATGATAATCCATTAATCCCTCAGTTAGTAGTACCAGCTGAGCTGGTGATAGAGGGGCCGCCATCGCTAGAGGTCTCTCCAACGGTAATTATTGAGGAAATCGATTTTAAAACCACTTCCACCCGCCTACTTACTTTAGAGAATACTGGAGGAGAACCTGTGAATTATGAACTCTCCATCATTGGTGGAATCGTGGATGTACTTCAGGGTGGAGAATCCCTGATACCAAAAGAAACGAACAGCCTGATTGATGGCGCTACTTTAAAAAAGAAAGCATATGACGATCTTAATTCGCCCAACGCTTTAATAAGTGAGAAATCGGCACCTATTTTTTCAGTCATTGGCAACATTATTTTAGAAGAGCGCTTTGAAAGTGGTATATTCCCTCCCACTGAATGGCAAGTGATCGATAACGAAGGTACTGGACTTGTTTGGAGCCTCGCAGCCGATGCTGGTGAAAGTAACTATACGTCCACCGGAGAAGCAGCTACAGTAAGTAGTGACGCCTTTGGCCCCGCGGAACATGATACCGAACTGCGAACACCAACGATTAATATCGAAGGAAAATCAGATCTTTTTATTCAATATAGCGCCAACTATCAAAATTTTGGTGGTAATGACTTCCTTGACCTCGATATCAGTACAGATGGAGGCGACTCATGGACAACCGTACTAAGCTGGAATGAAGATCATGGAGGCTTTTTTTCTGCCCCTGGTGAGCTCGTTACCCTTTCGCTAGATGAGTTTGTCATAGGGGCATCATCTATGATCCTTCGGTGGAGGTATTACGATCCCAATACCGGTGACTTTAACTGGTATGCGCAAATTGATGATGTTATTCTTTTTGAAGAAGCCGAAATGTGGCTTTCAATAGATGAACCGTCCGGACAAATACCTGTTGGAAGCACAGTAGAAGTGCCGGTGAATTTTGATGCTTCATTGCTAGATGGCGGAGATTTTCAAGTTGCGGGCATAGTCGTCAACAGTGACGCAATTAATGCAACAGAAATAGGTGTGGTTGTGGCTGTTGACGTAAAGGAACCCGCTGTTGCCAATATTGCTATAGAAGAACTATCTGAAACGTTAGGTCAGGGAAGTTCAAGTATACAAAGCTTTTCTATTCAAAATAATGGCGAGAGTAGATTAACATTTATTTTTGAAGATATCTTTTTTAATGCAGATCCTGTGTTCATAACGGATCATCGTACTAATGTAGAGACTAAAGAATCGTTTATTCCAATAGAGGCCGCTCTTCAGGCTGATCCAACTTTTATTCAGAATACCTTATTTGAACAAAGTGAAGAGATAAGTACTAATCAATATGCCACAGATTTTGAAGGCTTCTTACTAGGAGATATTACCGGACAGTCAAATTGGTTTGGCGAATTTGGTAACTGGGTTGTGGATAATAGCAACCCTTTTGGTAAGGAGCAACATCTGCAAAGTATATCGGATGGGATGGGTACTACCAGAGCTTTCTCACCTGAAGTAGCTATAGGTTCTGAGCCAACCAGCTCCATTACCATGCAGGTTAATATTGAAGGAACGGGGGTTACCTGGGATATTATTCCTCAATCTCCATCTGCGGGTTTTGTGAATACTATAGTAAGATTTAATCTTGATGGTTCAGTGGCTATTTTAACTTTGGATAGCATTGACGGTGGAGTTTTTACAACGCTGCCGGTAACCATACCAGAAGGTTACTTTGAGGTAGGTATTGAAGTTGACCGATCTAGTGCGCTATTTCGCCTTTTAATCGACAGAACCGAAGTGTTCGTAGGGCAAGGATTTACTGGGAACATTGAGCAATTAGTTCTTAGATCTTTAATGGAGGATGTTGGCTCTACTCTTGACGTGGATAATATTCAAATCATTGATGGGGAGATCTTCAATCCATTTGTTAGTGTTGATCCTGTTTCCGATACCCTCCAGACCGGTGAGTCTATTGATGTAAGTGTCTTTTTCGATGCGCAAAATATAGAACCTGGGATATATACGGAGGATTTAGTATTATCAACAAATGACCCAGAGAATCAGAAAGTCATAATCCCTGTTACTTTGGAAGTTCTTGAGTCACCGATTATTTCTATCCTTCCCGCAGAACTTGAAATCGTGGCGGTAAGTGGTGCTTCGAGTTCAGCGACTATCAACGTAGAAAACCTTGGTGAAGTGGAATTACAGTTTACAGGCATTTCTTTTTCTCCTAATCTAAGTTTCGCGAACGGTTTTTCATCAATAGAAGATATCGTAGCGCCAAATTCAACCGTAGAATTAGAATTATTTGCGAATTATGATTCTGTTGGAGTGTTTCAAGATTCTATTACGATTTTGAGTAATGATCCTGATAATGGAGAAGTCAATATTCCTGTTTCAGTCACTGTTTTTTCAACAGCAGGTGGCGTCACAGGATTCCAATTAATAAATGCGAGAAATAATAAGGTTGTAGGACCTCTTGAGGATGGTGCATCTATCAATGTAAACACTGATTTCAGCGCATTCTCCATTGAAGCACTCACTTTCCCTGAAGAAGTAGGGAGTGTTGTCTTTGAATTAGACGGAGAGAAAATTCGGGTAGAAAACTTTGTTCCTTACTCAAGTTCTGGCGATATCAGCGGGAATTTTAATTCGTTCAATCTGCCTAAAGGTAGCTACACCCTGGCTGCAAAAACCTTCAGTAAGCCAGATGGGAAAGGACTAGAAGGACAAGCACTTTCCACTTCCTTTGAACTATTCAACTCCGACAGCATTTCTAGGTTCGATTTAATAAATGCTAATAGTGATATATCATTGGGAGAACTAATTGATGGAACGGTCATAGACTTGGCGGATACATCTACGAATCAATTCTCAATAGAAGCCTTCGCGATTCCTGATATCGTTGGAAGTGTGGTATTTGAATTGAACGATAGGATTATTCAGACTGAAAATTTTTCAAGGTATAGCGCTTCCGGAAATGAAGGTGATGATTTTGAAAAATTGAATACCGGTTTAGGTGAATTTGTTCTGACAGCCACTCCCTATAGCAGCGCACGAGGTACAGGAGTAGCTGGCAATCCATTATCTGTTTCTTTTATAGTTATAGATTCAAATAACGATCAAGATGAACTAGGAGCTTTTCCTAATCCAATAAAAGGTTCTGGACTTACCATTTCTTTACCTGAAACTACCTCAGAAGAGGTGGAAGTGCAGATTATAGATCTAAATGGTATTTTGAAGTACTCAACAGTAGATGTGTCAGTCTTCAAACGCTCTCATATTTTACTAGATGAAGTTTCTGAAAGTTCTTTGAATTCGGGAGTTTATCTGGTAAAAGTATCAGTTGGTGGAAAAGTACGTATGGTGCGACTTTTAAGAAACTAAACTGACATCCATTACCTTCATCAAAAAGGGCTCAGCTAATAGAGCCCTTTTTTTATTTTTTCCTGAATGATTTTTGATTCCTCAAATTTGGGAACGATGTTGTCATCTCATTTGAAATCAATTACCTCTTATTCAAGTGTTACCTCATCTCGATGAATAACACCCGAATTTTCCTATCTAACTCGGCACCAGTTCATTCATTAGATCACAAAAAAATGCAGCCTGAAATGTCTCTTTTAAAACTAATAGTATCCTATATGGGATATCTGTTTTTTCAGGCTCACCATTAAGCGTTTCAAAGCCCTGATTCATCCATCAGCGTCATGCATTTCAACCAGAATTCCATTAGGGATCTCTCTATCCATTTAATTTGTAGGTTTTATCGCTGCATTTCTCCTTAAGAGAGCTATCTCCTGCGTTACATTGCAAAATGTCTTAGCATTCCATGTTACTATTCAGCTGCTTATATAAAATATTATTATAAAAATGAATTTGATTATCATTATCATTGAAATGATCAACTCAGAAAATGATTTCCATAAAATAATATATTGTTCAGTTTTAAGTAAATTAGATGGTTTTAATAAAATAAAATTTCCAAGTATTTGATAATCAATCTATTAAGCATCTGAATAGTAACCATTCCATCTAACTAAAATGCAACTAATTGAAAATCAGAAGCTTATAAAAGCGTTTAACGCTTTTAGTTAGCTATTTTTATGTTATACAGCCGCCTTAGCGGTACAATGTCTTGAAATTCGGGTTAAGCAAGTTCTTGGTGGGAGCGGTTGCCGAGCGTAGCAGTATGGATAACAAGAATGATCCAATTGGGCTAAGTCAAATCAGTCAATCGATTTCACCGAAGGATTCTGCATATAAGAGTTGAATTTCAATTTATCAACGTGTAAAGTTTGATTGATTTTTTTACTTTAATAGTTTAGTAGAAACACTCAAGGGTTCTTCAAGAAAAAGTAATTTCAAGCTTGTCAGCAAACTAAATGAAAGGAAAGCATTTTTTACTCGTGCTGCCACTGATTATTTTACTAATCCCAAGGCAGATCATTCCTTTGGAAGGATTAACTATCGTTGAGCACCGAATCATTGCACTCTTCTTTTTTGCAGCGCTATTTTGGATTTTAGAGCCTATTCCCGTTTATGCTACATCTCTTTTGATTATACTCTTTGAGCTGATCTTGGTATCTGATAAGGGTTTTGTTCTTTTTGTCGAAGATTCATCCGGTTCACTTGGTAGCTTGCTGTCCTATTCTGATATCTTAAAAACCTTTGCTTCACCCATTATTATCCTTTTTCTTGGTGGTTTCTTTCTAGCGATGGCAGCCACAAAATTTAGGCTTGATCAAAATCTTGCCAGGGTGCTGTTAAAGCCTTTTGGAAAGAATCCGAGATATGTAATGATGGGATTGATGATCATTACCGCTGTTTTCTCCATGTTCATGAGCAACAC
>JBCCLN010000088.1:0-14524 GCA_039026865.1 Bacteroidota bacterium
AAAAAATAGCTCTTGGTACAAATCTTTCCTGCTTTCACCAATACCTGTCCCTTTTTATATTGAACAACTTTAATACGCCGAAGTAGTTGGGACTTCAGATCATCACTTACCTCAATAAAACCTGCAAAATGATCTATTATTAGTTTTTCAGGGTTAGTACGGTCTTCCATTTCTGTTAAAACTAGGGTAAACCTTTAAAAGGTATAATGATTCTAACTTTTGACGATAGGATTGTGCCTTAGTCATATCAAATATTTTGGGTTCATTGCTTTTGAATTTCGATAGGAGTTGCTAGGCCTTGGCCCAAGCCATAATTTGTCCTACGTTCTTAAGGTCACGGACTACATAAATTGCACCGGCATCCAAAAGCCGATTGTCCTGCTGACTATCTACTCCTATGAAATTAATTCCTAGTTCTTTGGAAGTACTCAAATCCCAAAGGCCATCACCTACAAAGGTAATAGTCTCAAATTGTTGAATTCTAGTTTCATAAAGGGATTTCTTAATAGCCAATTTGGTTATCTCAGATCTTTTTTCGTGATCATCGGACGAAATCAGGGGAAACCTCTGATACTCAAAATCAATAGTGCGTAGTTTAAGAGTGGCGGTCTTTTTCCAACCCCCGGTAGCAAATGCCACAAAGAAATCGTTATGATCCATTAACCTATGTAACGTTTTCTTTGCGCCTGTAATTTCTGAGATTTCATGAGCCCTTTGCTTTAGGCGTCTGTAAAATTGGTCTTTTAAACCGTTTAGCTCCCTGGCAGTGGGTACTTGAGAAAGGTATTTTTCAAAAATCTCATTGGTTAAACCACTATCCGTTACATTTTTGAAATTAGTCCAATTCGTATTGGAAAGATCGATATTGTATAATTCTTTGAAGGTTCTTGTAAAACATTCGTCATCCTGCTTGACAGAATCGACTACTGTCCCATCAATATCAAAAATTATAAGGTGCATTTTCTCTTGTCAATTAGTGCTGAGTACTATCGTCGATAGCGCTCCAGTATTTTGGCATCTACCCAGTAAATATCCTGGTTGCTGGTGTAAAAGAAATATTTACCATCCTTGGTAACGAATGGGCAAAGTTCGTGATGATTTGTATTTATTTCTTCACCCATATTCATAGATTTCGTCCAGCTTCCATCAGCTTTTTTAAAGCTGATGTATAGATCCCCACGTCCGAAGCCCTCTTCTCGAATAGCGCAAAAGATCATGTAAGACTCATCAGATGCAATAAAAACATCGGCTTCATAATCAGCTGTATTGATGGAATCACTAAGTAAAACTGCCTCTTGAAATTCATTATTTACCCACCTGGAATAGTAGATATCGTAGTTATTAGTCTGTTCCTCAGGGGCATTCACATTGGATGAGAAATACATAGTTCCTTCATTTGTAAAGGAAATATAATATTCATTTCGATCGGAATTAATATTTGGTCCGGCATTAATAGGCTCTGACCATCCATCTTTGGTACGCTCTACATACCAAATGTCTTGGTCTTTTGAGTTACTTGAGCCTTGCAGTGGCCTTCTAGATATGAAGTATAGCCGATCTTCATTTATTGAAAGGAATGGGTCGTTATAGCCGTATTTATCTTCTGGTAGTACCACACTAGGGTCGGACCAGGTATTGTTTATACGTTGAGAATATCGGATTTCATTTTTTCCGTTTACATCTACTCCGTAGTAAAATTCTGTTGCATCAGTGTTAAATACAGAACCAAATTCGGACTCTTCTGTGGATATAAAATTAGGTGAAAAAATCTGTGGCTCAAGACCCGGATTGGGCTGTCCCATATATTCTCCTTTCATTTCAAAGTGACGTATCTTGCTTTCGTCAGCACCTCTGGAGATGAGCAAGGTACTAATCTCTTTGGCCTTGATCCTTGTAGAGATTTCCAGGGGTGTGCTTCCTCTGCTATTCTTGGCATCAATGTCAATGCCTTGTTCTAATATTTTTACTACAAATAAAGAATCTCTTTTAATAATGGCGGGCTCTAAAAGTGATGCACCAAGATTTACCTTCCAGTTTGTATCAACCTGTAAATCAACCAGCCGTTCAAATAGATATAGATTATTGTATCTTATGGCAATGTGCATCGGCGTTGCGTCTTAATGATCTTTGAGATTAATTTTTATTCCTCGTTTGACCAACAGTTCGAATGCTTCGGTTTGCTTACACGCTACCGCCCAATGAAGTAAGGATCGACCTCTGTAGTCCTGAGCATTGATATCCGTAGCTTGTAACAAAGTATCCAAGCGCTCCAAATTTCCCTGACAAGCAGTTCGATATATGTTCTGCGCTATGGAGATATTATTAATTATCAGAAATAGGAGAAGTACATATGTTAATTTATATACTTGGTGGATGCTTTTAAATCGGTTTATCATCTAAATCTGTCTAGTTCTAGTTACTGGCTTTTACATAGAGTTTCATGCATTCATGAGATGGTGTGAACCCCAGCTTTTTATAAAATTCTAATGCTTGAGGTCTTTTTTATCTGTGGTCAACTGTATTAAATGAGCCCCTCTTTCTTTTGATCCCGAAATGCCCCATTTAAACAATTCCTCACCAATTCCCCTGCCTCTATGATCTTTTCGAATTCTCACCGCGTCTATTTGACCCCTAATTACGCCTTGATAAGTCAAATACTGTATGAATGATAGCTGAAAAGTACCAATGATCTCTTGCGCTTCGTTTTCCACAATGATTAGTTCCTGATTTACGTCGTTTTGGATGTTTTCACAGGCCATAAAATATTTGTCGAATGGGTCTTTAAAATCTTCAGCGTGGCTCATGCAATTGCCTAATTCCCATTGCGGACCGGGAATCCCATTTGCGCCCAAACTAAAATGCCTTCGTCAATGATGGCCGTATTTTTAAACCCATTGCGTTTTAGGGTATTCATTACTCGCTGTGAAGCAGCATGCGGACAGGCGCAATAAATTACAATCTGCGTACTGTCATTTGGGATGACGTTAATAAAATTTTCGGGATCCTCATAATAAGGAACTGGGATTGAACCTGGAATGTGCATCTGGCGCCATGCCACTTCAGATCTTGCATCCAGTATGATCATTTTAAGGCTGTCCTGTAGTGCCTGGTTCACTTGTTCCGCTGAGACATATTTGCCCTGTCTTAGGTTGAATGCGGGTGAGTTTTGAGACGGATTTAATACGTAGTCCTCTGGTTCAGGAATCGTAACAGTGTCAGGTTTTGGTATATCCCATCCGGACGCCCTACTTCGTAGGAAAGCAGTAACTGCGTTAATTTCATTACTACTAAGGCTGTCTTTGAAACCGATCATAGGAGTTTGATCTCGTCCTTCGGCAATAGCATATCTAAGGAAATGATCTGTGGCCGTGGCGAGTAACATTGGGTTTCCCAGGGCCGGAGCGGAAATTCCTTCTCCATTTTTACCATGACAAACAGCACAATTTTTTCCATATATTTTGGCACCCATTTCAATATTCCCTAAAACAGGTTCACGGGACAGTTTGATAGGTTTATCAACATTACTCATTTCATAAAGCCATTGTAAAAGTATTTCAATATCGATATACTCCATGGGCCCTCCCCGAGAATCCAAATAGCCTGCCATAGCGGTGTTTGCTCTTCCATATTGGATGGTATAGCGCAGAAAGTTATTGTTTTTACTAGTGGCGAGTAGGGAATGGGAACGAAGGGAGGGAGCATTATCGGCGGCATAACCTTCTCGATTTTCTCCATGACAGAGTGCACAATACTTCTTATACATTTCGGCACCATGCCTGAGGGCAGCACTGTCTAATTCGTCGTCAGGGGTAAGCATCTTAGCCATGTTTCTTTGTTCTGCCGGTTCCTTCACAAACTCAAGTCTAACACCGAAGGCGTAGTCGGACTTAATAACCAGTCGCTCCGAAGATGGAGTCAGTGCGGTATCAGGCAATTCCTTTTTCAGGTACCATAATGTGGAATCCAAATCGTAAACATCAAATTGGATAGCAAATACACCTTCACCTCTCTGAGCTAAGAAGTTTTTGAGGTCGCTATTTTTTCCAGGCGCAACTAAATGAAGCTCTTGATTCCTAAATAATTGATATTTGGCTGTAGAATCATTAATTTCTATAGGAATGAATCCCATTTTTTGAAATGTGCGATTCGTCGACTTCAGATCGGTAACTACTATTCTGATCGCCGATATACCTACTACTCCATTAGGGTGCTCATTGAACATTCGCCTATAGCTGTAGTAAGATCTCCACTGTTGGTTAACTTCTTCATAATCAAAACCGGTTTTCTCCACAAACCGAGGAAGATTAGCTGGGGGGTCAATGGAGTTAAAATATAGGCTCTTGCGTTTAGGTTCACCATCATCCCAAGACCAACCTTCCGAACGTTCTGATGAACCATAATATTGGATAGAGTCCATCTGAAAACCTTGAGATGCCAGCCAAATGGATGTGGAATCAAGGGATGAACTCGAAAGGGAAAAAAGACGGATCCCTTCATTAGAGGATAAAAAACTCTTGATGAACTTCGGTATTGTACTTTCATCGGCTGAATCAGATATTGACAGCAACTCAAAAGAGGTCATATCCCCGAAAAGAATAGAGGCGGATAAAGATCCGGCAAAATCTCCTCTTTCGGCAGCTCCTCGCACATTGAAACCCAAAGTGTCGGAATAATATTTGATCGCATCCTCAATATCATGCACTAATAAAGTGGGGTTATTAATTCCATGTCCTGAACCAAGTAAAAAAAGTTGCTCATTGTTTTCTGATTGGCAGCTTGAAAGCCAAGTAAATATCAGGAGTATCAGAGATCTTGAAACAATACGCATGGTTCTAGTAGTATTAATGCTATTTAGTGATCATTTGAGTCATTGAATTGCCATAGTACGTTAACCAGCTGCCATTTCCCATTCAGTTTTACAATGTGCATATAATCAATCCAGTCATCCGCAACGAGTTTTACCGAAGCGGTTTTATCATAGATGTCTAATATGATGACCTCTTTTTTTGGATCCTTTGGAAACATGTCCCCGTTTTTATTGTAGGTCTCGGCAAGAAGAACCATAGCATCCGTAAACGTTTCTCTCAGGTATTCTTTTCCGGTGCTTTTATCCGTCCAGAACGTTCTTTTGACCATTCTGGGATGAGCAGCACGCTTGAACTGTTCCGGCTTTACATTATGCTGAGCCTCTATATAGTCCAAAGCAACTTGTCTGATCCCTAGAGAGTCCTTCTGAGTCTGCCCTTGCACGGAAAAGGTAAAAATAAGGAGCAAGACGGGGGCGGTGATAATGATTTTTTTCATGGTTATTTTTCTTTCAAATACGACTTTGTGAATCATGAAAATTGTCTCGAGTACACTACTCAATATGCGATAGATCCTCTCCTAGATTTCTATTCTGATTCAGCCCTTCGATTATGGTCATTTCTTCTTGTGTGAGTTCAAAATCAAAAATTTCAAAATTCTGTGCAATCCTTTTCTGTGTCACGGATTTGGGTATAACAGCAACCCCTCGTTGTACTAGCCATCTTAAGGTGATTTGGACAGGTGACTTATTATATTTAGCCCCTATTTCAATCAATTCAGGTATATCCATAACTTCGCCCATCATTATAGGTCGCCAGGCTTCTAACTGGATATTATGGCTTTGGGCAAATTCTAACAACTCATTTTGACTTAAATGTGGATGCATTTCTACCTGATTGACTGCGGGAACAATCTTGGAGTGCTCCATCAAATCTTCTAACTGTCGTATGCTAAAATTACAGACCCCAATCGCTTTTGCCTTGCCGCTGGAATAGATATGTTCCATGGCCCGGTAGGTCTCTTTGTATTTAGACTTCACGGGCCAATGAATTAAGTATAGATCTACATAATCTGTTTGTAGTTCTTTTAAACTTTGGTCAAATGCGAGTAAAGTGTTGTTATAACCTTGTTCTGTATTCCAAACTTTTGTGGCTAGAAATATATCTTCTCTTGGAATTCCACTTTCAAGAATGGCTTTCCCTACCCCTCGCTCATTTTGATAGGCAGAGGCTGTATCTATTTTCCTATATCCAGATTTAAGTGCAGAAATTACCGCGTTCTCCACTTCACCGTCATTCTTAGCGAAAAGAACGCCAAGGCCAATTGAAGGCATTTTTAATTCGTTGTTTAGAGTAAAAACCAATTCTTTTTCCAAGCTCATGTTTGGATGTTTTTAATATGATAAGTGATCAACTAGTTGATGGGCGAGTACACCTCTTCGAGAAGAAGTGAAGATAGTAATGATACTAAAGACCTCCAACTGCATAAGACGAATCGAGCTGTGAAAATCAAAAGCTAGAGACTTAGAGCCGCTGATTAGATGATGTTGTAGAGTTTAACAAGAACGTGTCCTCATTTTGCGAACATCGTATATTTTACTAAAATCTCTATCAGGCATTGTATTTACAGAACTACGCCTCTCGTAGGATCTTTTCCATTTTTTTGCCCTTGGCCAGTTCATCGATAAGTTTATCTAAATACCTCGCTTGCCTGGTCAAGGGGGTTTCAATATCCTCAATTCTATATCCGCATATCACCCCTTTAATGAGTTCAGCGTTAGGGTTTAAGTCTGCTCGTTCAAAGAAAGTTTTAAACGTAACTTTTTCTTCAACCATTTTTTCCAAATCGTTATTATTAAAGCCAGTGAGCCATTGAATAACCTGGTGTAACTCTTCCTTTGATCTACCTTTTTTCTCAACCTTAGTTATGTAATGGGGATATACTGATGCAAAAGTTAATTTTGCTACTCTTTCATCGTGTTCTGGAGTGGTAGTTGCCATTTCAAATTGTTTTACTTTCTGTCTGTATCTATGAGAAGATACGGTGCGATTCTTTTTAAGTCAGTAGTGATTGTACCTATCTAATTTCTGACAAAGTAGTCAATCTTGATGTGTATTCAAAGCCAACTTGTCCCGCATAATATTGAGATCTTATTTGCACACTTACAATATGAAAACAGGCCTTTGTATTACAGTTCTTCTACGAGTTGAATATTATTGCCGCAGGTATCGTTCAAAACGGCAAATTTAACCGTTCCCATTTCAGTGGGTTTCACGCTGAATTCAACGCCTAATTCAATTAACCGGTCATGTTCTTTTTGCACATCATCCACATCGAATTGAGTCCAGGGAATGCCTGCCTCCATCAATGAATCTTGATATACCTTACTAGGTTCAAAATGATTAGGAGCTGGTTCCAGTAATAATTCCGGTCCATCTTGCCATTCTGCTGAAACTAGGGTCAGCCAGCGGTTACCACCTTCTAAGGGTGTATCCTTCTTTTTTATGAAACCAAGAATTTCAGTGTAGAATTTTAATGCTTTTTCCTGGTCCCGAACAGGGATGCTAATTAATGTAACTTTCACTTTTGTTATTCTTTAGTTGAACCTCAAAAGTCAAGATTAAGAATTTGACGTACTTATTGAAAGTTGCTCTTTTCGAAATTGGATGGGGGATTTGCCGGTCTTGGTCTTGAACAGAACGCTGAATGAGCTCAAACTTTCAAAACCTACCGCAAAACAAGTTTCAGTTACTGACATCCCATTTTTTAGGTATTTTTTAGCTTGTTCTATGCGTTTATTTATAAGGTATTGTCTTGGTGTAAGGCCGTAGTACTTCTTGAACAGGCGCAGCAGATGATATTTGGAAATAAACTGAATTTTCGATAGCAGGTCCAGGTTTAAATCCGTGTCATAGTTGGAATCGATATAATTTCGTACGGCAATTACAGCGTTTATTTGTTCTTGGTTCTTATAAAGTGCCTTTTTGATCCTACTAATTTTTTTTTCGTATAATGTCATGTTATTCAGGAGTATTCTGGACCACGTATGAACTATGTATCCAGCTTTCCTAGTATGCAAAATAGGTAAGTACTTCGAAGCGTGCAAGGGAGGATAGAGAGTAACGCCGTCTTACGATTATTTTAATTGGCTTACTCTATATATTGATTTGGTCTTAATGTCTTTTTAATTCAGATTCGATATTAACCCACTTTACTTTCCAGTCTTTTTCTTGATACCCACCAGTGGTAAAAAATAGAAATTTTTGATCTGGGGTTATGTATGGATTTCCTTGTCCTAAGCTATTTATTTTGGGGTCTAATTTTTTTGTTCTTGTCCAATTCCCTTTTCCGTCATTAAAACTGATGTATAAGTCAAGTTGATTTCCAATGGAAGCAAAAATCAGGTATTCTTCGTCTGGAGCTACATACGGTGTACATCTCCCTGAGTTTGGATCCGGGTAAATTGAAACTTTTTCTGCCATTTGATATTTGTTATTCACTCGCTGAGCTTGATAGATATCCATATGGCTATAGTCTAAATTACTGGAATGAAAATATAGATTTCCTGAATTCGTAAATGTAGGATGGGAAAGTAACTTGTCTCTCAAATTTGGGATATCAATAAAAACCGGCTCGGTCCATTCTCCGCCTACATTTTCTGATTTCCAAATGTGCCAGGTCTTTGGGATACTATCCATATTTACAGGTCGAGTTGAACTGAAATAGATTGAATTTCCATTCGGGGAAAAGCTCATACCGTGTTCATTGTATGAACTATTGAAAAAAGCCTTTTCAGGTACTGACCAATTCCCATCTTGTTTATTGATTACGTACACATCAAAATTTTCAAAGTTTTTGTCTGAAAGGGTATAGTAATAGGCCCTTAGGTCCGGGCTAAATATGCCTTTGTGTATAAGCTTATCATTAGGAACCATATCGTTCTTAAACTCAATGGGCGTGCTTCTAGGAATATGGTCCGTTGAAAACTGCATTTTGGTGATTTCACTTTGATTTTGGCAACTCGATAATACGATTGTAAATAGTATAGAGGTTTTGAGTGTGTTCATTACTACAAACCCGGAGATAACCTACAGTCTTGGAGTTCAGTTAATTCTATTCAAAGTAACTGATTAGCTTATACATTCAAACCTGTTAAGATCAATAAATTTCATGACCGCTCATATCCAGATGTTCCATGGATACAGGCGCTAGAAGGCCAAAATAGAAGATTCTCCTTACAGTAAATACTAGGCATATCGGTACTGAGTAAAAGATCAAAAGGACTGTATGCCATTAGTGTTATTAACCGCCGATTATTTGGATATTCCTAGGTTCAGCGAATTCTCTCAGCAGTCTTTTTAGTCGCTTTGATTTCAGACCTTTGGTATTGTAGGGAAAGGCCTTAGTGCCGTGATAAAGTTCGAATTCCACCTTATAGCTCGCAAAATGGATAAGTTTTACATCAGACCAATTCACAAAATCGGTTCGCTTCCAAAAGCTACTTTTGAGTTCTATAAGTTTGTCATTCACTCGCATCTTCGGTGAATACTTTGAATCTTCTGAAAAGGCCAACACCGCATAGAAAGCCGAGCAAATACTGAAGATAATCATTGCAATGCCTAACAACAATCGATACCCCTCCGACTGCTCGCCTATGACATATATAATACCATTAATGAAAAATATGAACGCTATAAAAATGTGAAGAGTTTTGTTTCCTGGTTCTAACAAGAGGGTTCGCTCAAGTTTATCTCCGTTTCTCATACTTTTTAGCTGCGTTTAAATGGATTTTAAATCAATTAAAGCTTTTTCATAGCCCTCATAATTATTTGGGATCATCTTTCTTTTTCCGTCGATAGTCTCAATTTTATAGTTAGCTCCATGGATTACTTTCTTGATCACTCCATGTTTATCCACAAAGAAGTTGACTGGAAAAGCTTTGATACCTAGCTCATCTAAATACTTCTGGGCATTGGGGATAATTCGGTAGTGCAAAGGGTTTTTAGCTAAAAGTTTGTTAATTTTTTTGTCTGATTCGGGGGTCATACCTACAAAAACATAATCTTGATTTTCGTAATTCTTTTTTAATTCATTGAGTTCTGGAAATTCCTCAATACAGGGTTTACAAGTCGTACTCCAAATATTAATATGGATATTTTTACCAAGAAGCTCTGCGGTATTGAGTTTTTGGCCAAATAAATCTACCAGTTCAAAGGCAGGTAGCTTTTGATTCGTGTGTTTTACTTCAACAGCATCCGGTTCGTTAATTTTAACGTTAAATCCTGCGGCTTTCATTTTTTCAACCTTGGCCATAAATGTCGAATCGTTAATATCTCCTTCAAGCGTTACCTCCACTTGGAAAAAAGAAATTTGCGTAACAAAAAGAAAAAGCAACGTGGCTGTTATAGTTTTCATCTTATAATTCATATTTATTATGCAGTGACAAATTAAACCGTAATTTTCACGCTAAAGTTATTCAATTAGCCGATTCATTCAAACCTGTTCGAGTTCCTACACGAATTGATTCACGTTTAATTTCAGCCGGATGCACACAAGTAAAACTATCTATTTAACGAGTTGAAATTTGAAAATAACATAATGCCGAACCCCAAATTTTTCGCTCCATTTTTCAGGAGCTATGCCTTCACGACTTAATTCGCAGTAAAACAAGTAGCCCGGTTGTTCGGGATCTTCATAAGGAAGGCTATACACTAAGAGGTTGATGGGTTTTGAGGCATCAAATATCTCCTCGCTATTGGATGTTATATCCCTTAGGCTATACGTGTCCTTGGTGGTTGTTGGAAATGTTTTGGATGTCGAAAAGCGAGGGAGATGGAATTGAAATTTAACAGTATCGGGGTTTATTTTTTTTGACATAGCCCGTATTTCTAAAGTATCAGATCCATTTTTAAGTTGGTAGTTCTTGGTGTTAGCAATTGTATCCACGTTTGTAACTGTACCATTCCAATATTCCGTGCTAGTAAGTATAAAAAATTGGTGTTCAATACCTAGGCCAGAGAGCTGCATCGTGAAATAATTAATTCCTTCAAATCGATATAGGTCTAGAAGTTCATCAGATTTTACCGCCTTTACTTTCAGTGTTATGCTATCGGTTGTCTGCCCAAATGAGGTTAAACAAAAAAATAATAAGAGTCCAAAAGTTGGAACTGATCTCATGGTCATAAGTCGTAATTATTGAAGCTAACTGTGGCTAAAGCGTATTTGCTATTCTTTGCTCCTACGACTAAACTATCACTGGATTTTTAAATTTCCTACTTATGAATAGAATAAGCCAAAAGAGTAAATCGAACACATCCCTCTAAACTATTTTTTATAGATTAAAGTACTTATGAATTTCCAGTCAAAGGACTCATTTGATGCATGTTTTATATTTCTGGTAGCAGGTTATTCAGTTTTGAATTCAGGACTTTTTATTTTTTCAAAACACTCGGGGTTCGAGACAACATTTGGACTGTTAAAGAAGTCATTGGCGGCTTGCATAGCGCAAGGGTTACTCCAATACGTTATTGGTGTATGTTTCCAACCTTTAAAAACTAAATGTTGACTATTACTTAGATTATTCATCATTGCTTTTGCCCATTTAGCTGGCGTAAGCTCATCATATTCTCCACTTATCAGTAGGACCGGAATATTACTTTTGACAGCTTGATTCTCGATATCAGGTACTTTTTGTACGCTCCAAATTTCGCAGATCTCTTTTTCAAAAGTGTCCGGTGTTAATCCTTCAACTTCCGGATATTTTGTGGTTTCAGCTTCTATGGTCGTCTGTGAACTGAAGGGGTATTCTTCAGCACACCAGACTGAAAGCCGCATACCCTTGCCTGCCCCACCTTTCGGTTGCTGAAATAAAGATGAAAGTTTTTCTTTTGCAGTGGACAAATCACCCTTTAACAATTTATTTATTTCAAATGGAATATTGGTCACATCTTCCGTGTAGGCTGATGTGAATACACCAATTAAATCAGCACCCTTTAGATAAAAAGTTTCTACTTTTTCATTAGTAGGGTTTTTAACTTCAACTTTAAGTGGTTCTTTATTCTTTTCTATGAGATAATTAAAAAATCGATTCTTTAGATTCGGAAAGGCACCATTACAATTCTCATCTGATTCACAATCCGTAAAGAGTTTGTCTAAGGTCTCTAACAGATTTTTCACACTTTCCGTATCGTAGCTTGACTCCAAAGGAAGCGGAGAGTCCATAACCACACTCCTAATTCTTTCCGGGTAATCCCGCATCAAGACCTGAGCGATTTTGGTACTGTAGGATAGGGTTAATAAGTTGTACTTTTCAATTTCTAAAATATTGACCAAATCATTTATATCCGCTGCTATTTCATTCGTGTTGTAGCCATCCAGATCAATTCCTTTTTTGGTCAATCTATCCCTACAAGCTTTTGCTGCCTGTGTAAATAATGCATCGTACTCCTTTTCATCAAAATCAGGTAGGTCTGATCGATACACCGCTTGAGACCATTCAGGACAATCCAAATGCGGCTTGGCATAATAATTCCCTCTTTGTTCAACTAAAATAAAATCCCTGTCATCTAAGTATTTATAATAATCCATGTATTGCGCGCTAGGCATTGTAGTTTCACCCGGGCCTCCTACAGTATAGATAATAGGATCTTTTTTGGGGTTATCACTTCTGCTCTTAAAAATATAAATAGGGACTTTTATGGTCTTAGAGTTCTGGGTTCGCCTGTTTTCCGGTACCTCTAAGTACCCAAAAGTAAAATCTTGTTTTTTGTTGATCTTGTGTGTTGTTTTTCTGGAAACTTTGAAAGAAGGTGTGAGTTGTTGCGAAGTTACTTGCGCAGGTTTACAACCGAATATGGCGAACATGGCAACGCTTAGGAAGACGTGTATTTTCATTGTTTTAGCGCTTGGTTTTGACTGCTGTCCACACCGCCAAGAAATTTCTATCGACGGCATGGGTTGAGCCGTGTAAAACTCCTTCTTTGAAATAGAAGGATGTATTGTATGTTCCAGATCCGTCACCAGAAATAAGTGATGCGTAGATAATACCTAACTGAGTATTGATTTGGGCGCTTCTGATTTGAACGCCTTTCCGATAAAATTCACCTTCAAATGAATTATCTCCTATTCTGGTTATTTCCATCATGGCAAAGTTGTTGTCGGTTTTATTATGTGGGCTCATATCCAGTGTCCAATTCCCGACTAAGACATTTGTGTCTAGGTTCTCTGATTGTGTATTGTTTTTGGTTGGCAATAGACCGGCTAAGCAAAAGAGTAATGAGTAAAGTGTTTTCATTTCTAAAAAATTTGATTTAATGTCAAAGCAACTTTTTTAGAGGATGAGAATCGCTTCAATTAGCTAATTGAGACTTATCCGAATAACTATTGATGTGTCAATTGTCGAAATGATCCCCGATTCGAATCATCTTAGTTTACTTGGAGGTATCCCCAGTTTTTTCTTTACAGCTCGATTAAAGGAAGATTTCGAATTAAAACCTGCTTCCATGGCCAAGCTCAATAATGTATACTTTGAATTGCTGGGATCTTTCAAGAGTCTTTGAACTTCTTTGACTCTATATTCATTTACAAAATCATTAAAGCGCTTGTTCAACACTTCGCTAAGACTTTGCGAGACCAGATAAGGTTTAATGTCCAATCTTTCGGAGAGACTACTCAGAGAAAGTTCCTGATCTCTGTACAGTTTGTCTTGCTCCATTGAATTTTTGAGTTTATTTGAAATGGCATTGAGCTGTCTTACATCTTCAGAGCTAAGGACATTCTTAATTGAAATTTCGGGGTCGTTCCTTCTCGAAAATCCCTCCAGCCCAATCCAATAAGTAAGTATAGATATACCGATAAAGAACGGGTAGTAATAAAATCTCGTAAAGTAAAAGTATGACCCTTCATTTACTGATTGATAAACTATCAAGTCAATCAGAAGTACGAGTAGAATTAAGGAGAAATACGCCAGGAATGAAAAAATAATTCGTTTTATCCATTTTAGCTTGTTATCTGCTATGTAAAAAGACCCATTTAAGGAACTCAAAACCTTGAGAGACTTGTAGCTGTAAAAAATGATTAAAGTACTCGCAACGATGTAAATGGTTGAGTTATTCATCCAAAGGACATAGCCGTAGTATCCCAACCATGACAAGCTCTCTCGCGTTCCGTCCCAATACAAATTTTGAAGTCTTACAAAAACACTAAATAGTATTTGAACAACAAGAGGAAGAAAATGCACCCAATCTTTTCTAAAAAACCTTAAGTTGGGCTGAGTCTGTGCTCTAGTATAAAAATAAATAAGTGCACCATGAACCCAGCTTAAATCTATCATCAAATAGTACCAACTATCATAATGCCCCAGGCCAAACAATCTCATTACTTGTACAAGTAGGCGATAAGAAAGTAGGATTAAAATAGCTCCTAAAATCCGATTGGCCATTTTATTGTGATGAGTAGAGTTAAATAAGATAAAACCGTAGATAACGCCTTGAATTGAGCCGATAGACAGAAGAAGCATGGTGAGAAGCGTACTTATTTCCATAGTTCTTTTAATACCGGCATATGGTCATGATTAAACTGTGAAGTATTCATCCAACACTGGTTGTGACGTTAGTTAACTTCTATTCTAAGTGTAATTAGTCGTCCCTTAAAAAGTACTTTTGAGTGTATAGATTTTGATTGGGGAATGATATAGGTTGTAGAAGTGATCCAAGAATTG
>JBCCLN010000089.1:0-14513 GCA_039026865.1 Bacteroidota bacterium
AACTTTCGAAAAACAACCGGATAATTTATCTAGCTGAAAAACAACTTATGGATGAAGGACTTGGTCTTTTTATAAAGGTTTGTGTTCATTATCAAGTCAAAGAATAAAGTGCCTAACAAATAGCCGACAGCCAAACATACCCCCAAAAAGAAGCCTGAAGAAAGGGCTTACTTTTCAGGCTGTTGACATTTTATTGTAAGACCCAGAGGTAGGTATGGTTAGTCGCTGTTGGCCGAAGACCTGTCGGGTGCCAGGTGATTTTTTAGGGGAAAAAGTAGGTCGGCCTCTTTAGTAGCCACAGCGCTTTCCAAGGTGGTAAATGCTTGAGCCAACGTGCTTTTTGAGATAGTTAATGTAGGTGATAATGTCATCCTGATGGATTAGCTCAGCAGACTTGTGATTGTAGTAAGCAAACACAAAGCCTATCTCACTACCGTAATTCCTTATGGTCCTTGGTGAGTAGTTTTTAGCATTGAGAAAGTTGCAGAATTGAAGGATCAGCTTTTCAGCTTCTCAGTTCAGGGCTACTTTTTTAAATGAGCAGCTAAGCTAGCTTAACCATCATAAAATTGATCCAAAAAACCCTTCACCGAAGGTGTTCGGTTCAACAAACACTATCATCCATAAGCCTAGCCGGCCGCACTAACAGAGCTATTTGCAAAGGCTGGTGCAATCCGATACTTTTATAGATATTTGAAAAGTCTAGCTTAATTTTCATATATTTTCTAATTCAAGAAGAATCTAACCATGAAATTACTCAAACTATTCTTACTCTTCGCATTTTTCGCATTTCTTCAGAACTGCCAGCAGTCAGAAGACCCAGTTGAACCAAAACAACTTGATTTCATTGTCTCCAATATTGATCCTTCTCTAAATAACGAACTTATGGAAGTGCTTTCCGCTACGGTCTACGGTGGAGAAATAGAAAACGGCAGGGTTATGAGTTCTTCTATTGGAGATATCAATCTGAACGAAGCGATGAGTGCAGAACATTTAAATCTTGGAGTAACACGGTACACCTTCAGATTGGAAACCAATGAACCAAATGTTTTCAAAAACTTGATAATAAGACGTGATCAAGAAGATAGATTTAGTGGATATACTATCGCCTATTATCCAGATTTGGAATGGCTCTTTCAAAATGAAGGAGAATTGAATATGATTTCCTTTACAGGAAATATGCTTTTTTCCTCCTTGCAAAGAAAAACCCATCTACTGGGTTTTGGTAAACAATGGAAAAGGAACTGTTTTTTCACCAAAATTATCTAACGAAGGGGGACGGATTAATTGCGATAGTGGCAGCGGTTCTTATTCCGGTGGATCAGGGCCTGATGATGCAGGATTTGGGGATAGCTGGGTTCCTACTGGAGGTGGAAGCTTTGATTATGCGCCTGACCTTCCATCAGGAGGTGGTTCTGGGGGTGGAGTTATTTTTATCATAGAAATTTATGAAGAAGAGGAACCTCCTGCAGACTGGCTAGCAAGAACTACATGCGATTCTGGATCACCTGAATCATTTTGCCCAAGTGACACTTCGCCAGATGCTGTTGAAGGGGATGCTAATTGCCCTTCTAATCCTATTGGAGTGTTGGATGCGATAGAATTTGAACAAACTTTTGGTAAGCTTTGTGATGATATAAATTTTCTACACTCTGCTCAGTCATTTAAAGCAGAGGTACTGAATCTTGGTGGTATTTGGGTAAATCATTTATATAATTTTGCCATAGATGTGGAATTAGGGGTTAATTGCATTGATATTCCAGAATATTACATCAGTACGTCTCATGATGCTGCTGTTTGGTTTTCTAATATTTTCAATAATGCTAGAACTCAAATTGAGAATGAACTAGAGTGGGGATTACTTGAACCTAATACAACTGCAGTGAGATTAAGGCTTGTAGCAATCATTTATTTAAATCTCCAATCTCAATTTCCTGGATCAACTTTTGGGCTTGGAAGTTGTCAAGGGGATGTACCTTCATCTACTGCAAACTATGGCTGCTGATTAGCTTGCTTATGAAACAACTTATTTTATCTTTTTTCTTAACAATCATGATTCAAGAATCTGATAATCACGGGGTCATCTTTGATGATCCTGATTCTGTTACTATCATACTTAGCGAATTACAATCTAATGAAATCCCAAACTCTATCTGGGATTCAGTACATATAAAAAAACTAACAATCCGTAAAAATCGGCTCACGAGTACTTGGAAGACTTACCCACCTTTATCATGGTATGAAACAAGGGAGTTAGCGCCTCCATTTTGGGAGCTTCCAAATGAGATTGGCAGTTTGAAAAATTTAGAATATTTATATCTAGTTGATTTGGATATAAATTCTTTGCCTGAAACAATTGCTGGGTTACAAAAAATTAAAATATTAAATCTATCCTTAAATAAGCTAACATTACATAGTGAGTTAGAAAAATTCAAGCAATTGAAAAATTTGAAAGACTTAAAAATCATGGGAAATCATTACGATAGTCTTGAAATGAAAAAATTCAAGAAAGACTTTCAACACATAGACATAAAGTACACTAGTGAAGACAAGTAATATTTAGTCGAGTAGGCCAAGAGACTGATTGAACAGCCTCTAGCCTCTCGCAGAACTGTGAACTCAGAATTAAAAGTTATGAAACTATTTATAGGTCCATTTCAGAAAGTTCTGATGAATATCAAAATCAGATCGAAACTGAACAACCAAATTGAAGAAATAATAAATCAATTGTCTCAATAAAAACGAATTGCCTAGCAAATAGCCGACTAGCCAAACATACCCCAAAAAAGAAGCCTGAAGAAAGGGATTACTTTTCAGGCTGTTGACATTTTATTTTAAGACCCCAGGGATGGGTATGGTTAGTCGTTGTTGGCCAAAGACCTGTCGCGTGCCAGGCGATCTTTTTTTAGGGGAAAAAGTAGTTCGGCCTCTTTAGTAGCCACAGCACTTTCCAGAGAGTGGATTCGGGAAAACCACTTATCCGGGTCTGCGAGGGAGCAGGAAAGTAACAATCTGTTCTACACTGAAAACCATAAGTCATGTTTTGGCATTTAGATTTCACTAGAACTAGTGATTTCATTTATTCAATATTGATAAGACATTTACATTTCAGACCTAGTTAATTGATTTCAAAATCTAAAAAGACAAAGGAATCGATGACTTCGTCATAGTTAGACATTCAAAAAGCATAAAATACTTTGTTCTTTAAAAAGTTAAACGACTTTGCTTTACTCGACCTTAAAACACACAGAGGTTTTCAAAAAATCTATGAGCGTTATTCTACTAAAATGTATAAGATAAGTCTCAGTAAAACACAAAACGAAGAGGTTACCAAAGAAATAATTCAGGAAATTTTCAAATCTCTTTGGGAACGAAGGGAGCAATTAGAAATAAATGGAGACATAGAACATTATTTAATGCGCACTTTAAAACTAAAGATCATCGATCACTACCGAGCAAAATCAGCACTACAGGCTCGTAAGGCTGAATTGACCACTGCTGAAGATGTTCTTTCCACTAACTGTACCGAAGAAACTTTAGTTTTTGACGAATTAACTGAAACTATCAGTCACTTAATGAAACAGTTACCTCGCCAATGTCAAAATGTATTTAGAATGAAGTATGAACAAAGCATGTCTAACAAGAAAATAGCATCCTCATTATTAATTACCGAGCGAGCAGTAGCTTATCATCTTTCACGGGCTAGGGAATTCTTACGCACCGAGCTGGAAGTCACAAATTCGTAATCGAATCATTTTTATTTTAGAAACTCGGATCCTAAGATGGTAGCTTGCTGTAAATAAAAGGATTGAACTAAGGCACTTAGTGAATATGAAAGATGAGGTTAGCATGCATGAGTACATTTAGATTAAGAAACCTGTTAATCCGTTGAACTTTGCTTTATCTGAATAATCTATTTTCTTTTTTTGCAACCTGCCAAAGCTATTTATTAAGAGCCTATATTTAACAGAAAGATTTTCCTATAACCAAGATCATCCAGTCCCTAAAGGGTGAATTAGGTAGCTGCCTGCATGGAATTTAAAGGGAAATTAAAACCTGCTGATATAGCAGGCAAAAGTACTTGCAGCGAGTCACTTTAAATCAAAAAGTCTTTTGGCGGGGATTTACTCTTATTTTTTCTTTGGTAAAAACCTTCCTTAGCCTGAAAAATTCGGGTGTTATTCATTGAGATCATGTAACACGTTGAATAGGAGAATCCTCTGAAAAATCCGTCCCCTTTTGGCCAACTCTTCGTTACTCAAAATTTCAAAAGCCTCATTTACGACTAGTAAACTACGTTTTTGAAATTCTGAAAGCCTCGATTTGAACCAAAAATCCAGTTTTGCAAAGGATTCCATGAGGTAATTGATTTCGAATGAGAGAACAACACGGGTTCTCCAAATTTGAGGAATCAAAAATCATTCACTATGAATATAAAACTACTGAAAATCAATTACTTGAATCAACCCAGCCATTAATTGTGATGAATGCGGGTTAGCATCTTTTCACATCATTTTTTTAAGCCATACAAGAAAAAAGTTCACTTTTTTTCTCAGCCGACCTTCACTTTTTTCCGCCTTTCACGACTTGTTAAGATGTAAGGTCAAATTGAAAAAGATAATTATGAAGATCACTCCAGAATTGCTGAAGAAATATGTAAAGGGAGAATGCACGGAGGTGGAGAAGAAATTAATAGAGCAATGGCTCCCAGGAGATCAAGATATCTCGGCAGAGCTCTCCAAAAAAAATGTACAAAAAGAAGTTGCCAATATGTGGGCAACTATTTCCGCGGATATGGACAGCGGCAGCAAGGCCATACCACTATATAGAAGTAAAAGACTCGCAAGGTATGCCGCCGCAGCCTGCATCATCCTCGCTGCGTTCTTTGGTGGAAGACTAAGTAGCGACCCTTCGGATGCCCCTGAAATGAGAGTCGCACAAGACATAAACCGCAATAGCATCTTTCAAAAAGATATGCTCTATATCACATCTAATAATGCCAAACCCAAAAAAGTATCTCTTGAGAATTGCGAGATAAATTTCGAAGGATTGATTAGGCTTTACAGCACGGCAAAACACAAAAAGGAAATAGTATGTAATGGCCAATTAATCGCTCTGGAACCAAATAAACCTTACTTTATCCAAGAATCTAAAAGTAGCGGCATCAGAGTAGTCCCCAATACGCCTAATAACTATGATATTAATAAGATCGAAAACCTTGAGACTTCTTTTAAGGTATGTGTGTAAAGGATAAAATTTTCCTTCCACTTACCGTAATTGTAATTATAGGTACTGTTTATTCTTCAAAGACCGTTGCGCAAAGTAGTTCAGCTATTTTTTCTTTGGAAGGTAGAATATCAGACGAAAATGGATCTCCTTTATCTTTTGCCTATGTGCTTATCGATTCATTGAAAGTTGGAATCATTGCGAATGCGAATGGACATTATCAATTGGATAATATTCCTGCGGGTAGTCATAAAATTTCAGTTCGTTCTACAGGGTATCGGCCGCAAACAATTATGGTTGTAATAAAAAACCAGTCAAAAAAAAACATTGACTTTTCGTTGGAAGAGGATATTCAAGCTTTGGAAGAAGTGATTATTTCGGGAGACACTGAATCCAATGCGCTTCGGTTGTCCGCTAAATCAGTATCTGTGCTGGAAACAAGAGAGGTTAAACTACAAACCGCAGATTTAGGCGAGGCGCTCACAAAGGTTGCGGGAGTAAACGTGAGAAGGGGAGGTGGACTGGGCTCCAATAGCCGATTTTCATTAAACGGCCTCACCGATGATCAAATACGGTTTTTCCTGAATGGAATTCCACTCGACTTTACAGGATATTCTTTTGGGATAGCCAATATCCCAGTAAACTTAATTGACAGAGTAGAGATCTATAAAGGCGTGGTTCCCGTTCGCTTTGGTGCAGATGCGTTGGGAGGGGCAGTCAACCTGGTCTCAAACAAAAGTGGGGACGGCACGCACGGTGCTTTCTCATATCAGGTGGGTTCGTTTGGAACGCATCGGATAGTCCTCGATTTTCAGCATGATTTTCCGGAATCAGGCCTTTTTGTTCAATCGGCTGCTTTTTTTGATGCTGCTAAGAATAATTACAGGGTTGATGTTGAAATACCCGATGAAAGTGGACAACTATCGCAAGTTACTGTTCCTCGTTTTCATGACACCTACCGAGCATTAGGGATGAATTTGGAGGTAGGCTGGAGAAAGAAGAGATGGGCAGACCAGATTTCACTAAATGTCTTTTTGACTAATTATGCCAGAGACATTCAACATAATAATGTCATGACTATCCCTTATGGAGAAGTCGCCTCTGAAGTAGAAAATCTTGGTGGACTTTTGAGTTGGCAAAAAGAGTGGTTATCAAAACTATCAGCAGATTTCATTGCCGGTTATTCCTACACACAGACAATTTTTGTGGACACAAGTGTCTTCGTCTATGATTGGTTTGGAGAACGCCTTCGAAACAGAGAGGGCGAATTACGGATTAGGCCCTCGGGAGGTGAAATATCAAACCTGCCCAGTAACCGACGAGTGTGGGATAGCAACTATTATTCTCGGGCAGTGATAGATTATACAATCGGTGATCAACATCAGATCCGATTTTCTTCAGCACCAACCTTTGTCAGTCGTAAAGGCAATGAACGAGCTTTGCCTAGCTCTGATGCTTTTGATGCTTTATCGGCTCAGCGTGACGTCTTTTCCTTCATTAATGGACTAGAATACGTTTGGACTTCTCGCCACCAAAAAATAGAAAATATTGTCTTTTCCAAAGTTTATTTTCAGTCCCTGGATGCACAAGAGCCGGTTCCCGGACAAGTTAGCGGAACACAAAGCCGCAATAGGCAAACCAGTGATTTCGGAGCAGGAAATAGCTTCCGATTTCGGATTAACCAACACTGGAATATAAAGGCCTCCTATGAATGGGCTACTCGATTACCCCGTCCTCAGGAAATATTTGGCGATGCAGAGCTTATTGTTGACAACCTAGAATTAGAACCGGAGCGTAGCAATAATGTGAACCTAGAATTTAAATTTCAAACAAATAAATCAACCAAATCCAATTGGGAAATGGGGTTGACGTGGTTTCTTCGGCATGCCAATAATTTAATCGTTTTGCTAGGTGATGAGGAGAGATTTCAATACAACAATGTGTTTACAGCAGTTTCACGAGGAGCGGAAGGGGTAATTACTTGGACTTCCCCAAACGAACGATTTCTCATAGAAGCTAATAGTACCTTCCAGGATTTTCGGAATGTCTCTAGTAAAGGAGCTTTTGGAAGATTCGATGGAGATCGTATACCGAATAGACCTTATTTCTTCGCAAATTCCGGGGCTTCTTACAGGTGGTCATCCGTGTTTAAAGAGCAGGATGAAATGAGTTTTTTTGCTAACGCCCGCTTTGTTAATGAGTTTTTTCGAGGTTGGGAAAGTGCTGGAAGAAGAGATACCAAACAGGTGATCCCTTCTCAGTTCGTCCAAAATACTGGACTTACCCATAAAGTTCAATTAGGAGAATTAGTTACCGCCATTACAATAGAAATACAAAATGTGAGTAACGCTAAGGTCTTCGATTTTTTCGGTGTCCAAAAGCCAGGACGCAGTTATTTCTTTAAAATGACAACTCAATTTTAATTCAACCAATAATTTTTTTTAAATTCTAAACGAAACAACAATGAAACAGATGATTAAACTTCTTAGTCTGGGAATAATTTTTTTGCTGGGGACCAATGCTTGCAGTGATGAGGATGATGAGGTGACGGAAAGAGATATTGAAGGTGGCCCCCTATATGCTATTGATGTCGCATTCATCAATCCGGATGGGTTTCAATCCTATCTTGGTACAGTCTCAACCTTGGATGATCCCTCCACACCATTTCCTGATTTGTCCGAATTACCAGAATTTAATGGAACAGCCAGGGTCTTCGGGCCAGAGGGAGAAGGTGTTGCTTATCTTACCGCCGATGAAGAAGCAACCATTACGGAAGTGACTTTTTCGGAAGACGGTACGCCAGAATTAAAAAGAGTTGTCTCTTTTGCCGGTGAAGGTCTCTCCTATACCTCAGGTGGGAATGTTCTTGCTTTTTTCTCGCCCACAAAAGCTTACTTTGTTAGTCAAGAAACCTTGGAGATCGTAGTATGGAATCCGGAGTCCATGGAAATTACTAATACCTTTCCTCTGCCATTATCCATCACTCCTGGGAGTTTCCGATTATTTCTCAGAGGAGAACCTATAATTGTGGGAGATCAATTGGTGCTCATATCATATGAGTGGACTGACGGTGATCGCTTCAATTCAAATGGGGTGACAGTAACAGTGGTTAATACCACCAGTGATGCGGTGATATCCAATACAGTAGAATCAAGGGCTGTCTCTTTTTTTAATTATGCGAAAGACAATGATGGAAACCTTTACTTTATCCCTGATTCAGACGCATCTTGGCAGCATTTTCTTATTCCCGATCAGGTGCAAGCACCTGTGATGCTGAGGATGCTTGCAGGAGAAACTTCCTTTGATCCAAATTGGTCTCGTTCCTTTACTGAAGAAATAGGCACTCAACTTTGGTCGGAAACCCTTCAAGGCCCTGATGGCTCAGTTTATTTCACCGCATTGGATGATGACCTTCCTGAACTGCAGGGCATTGATAACACAGATGCATTTTATGAAATGGAAGAGTTTAAATGGTATAAAATAAACGGATTTGACGCTGAAGCGGAGTTAACAGAGATAGTCACTGGACATGCCGGAGGCATTCCTTTTACTTCAGAGGGCGAGTCCTACATCCAAAGATGGAATGCTGATAATGATACCTATACGTTAATGAAAACTTCTGCAGCAGAAACTGTTCAAGAAGGCTTGACCACTCCAGGTTGGTCCTACACGCTTTTGAAAGTCAGATAAACTACTCTTGAATACATTTGTGGGAAACTAGGCTTAGATACTTTGTGAATGTCAGGAAATTCACTCGTAGAGTCACCTCTGGCTTGGACCATCATCCGAGCTAGTGGTGTTTATACTGGATACATATGGCCTTATCTATTTTGCTCGTCATGATCCTTTCTAGGTACCTTTGCGAGGTCATCTTTCTCTTCGAAATGTAGACCAGCTTTATATTTAGCTAACTAGTGTCTCTAGGAAAACTGCAACGACCTCTACTAAAACCAAGAATCTATCATAGCTATCAAAAAGCAAAACCGATTTAGCCCTAATGATTTATCACAATTAATGGTATTTTGATTCAAGTTATTGATTTTCAGTAGTTTTATATTCATAGTGAATGATTTTTAATTCCTCAAATTTGGGGAACAGTGGAACGGTGTGGGTTTACGACAGTTTTGCATTTATTGACTTGGGTTGCAGATCAGATTTTTTACCAGATTCCAGTTTCCGCTTTTTTCGGCTACTCGGAAATTAACTTGCCATAGCTACTGTTTATCTGGCTGCCGCCTCACAACTTTCTTGAAGTACTTCCCTATTCATTTCTTTAGATTTTTTTCTGAAATTGGCTTTCACCGTTTCATTTAAATATGGACTAATTCTTTGACTGTTGCAAAACTGTTGTACATTCCTTACTAAAGATATGTATGATAATAGTGATGAATGCTCAATAAAATAATCACTTCGCATATACTACTTATAAGGATCTTATCTGAATTGCACTGCCTTCGCAAGTTGGGTTAAGTGAATGTTAACTTCTAAGTTTGAACGAAAGATTTGTTCATGCGAAATTTTCTTTTTCTCATTTGTTTAATTCTAAACGAGATGGCGTTTGGTCAATCCACTGATTTCCCGATCCACCATCCTGCTTACCAAATCCTGGAATTAAAAGAGATCACCACTAGTAAAAGCTTTACTTCCGTAATCAAGCCTTATTCCAGATCTTCTGTTTTTGATTTTCTGGGCAATCCTCAAAGCAGTTATTTAAACAAAGAGCTAAGAAGATATACATTTGATTCCACCAGATCAGGAAGACCGATTCTAAATAAATTATATCAGTATCCAGCTGACTTCTATTATTACCAGGATTTGGTATTAGAAGTACATGTGAACCCAGTCATTCAATTCTCGCTTGGGAGGGCAAACGATGATATAGGCGCTACTTTCGTCAATTCACGTGGAATAGAAATAAGAGGGATCATTGACAAAAAAGTCTCATTTTATACTTTTCTAACAGAAAATCAAGCCAAGTATCCTGAATATATCAATACTATCCGAGATAGCACGCTGGTCGTCCCCTACGAAGGGTTCTGGAAGCAATACAATGATACAGGAGTTGATTTTTTTCGGGCCCAAGGATATATTGATTTTGGGATCAGCAGGAGTATCTCAGCACAACTGGGCTACGGAAAACACTTTGTCGGAAATGGGTTCAGATCCATTGTCCTTTCCAATTATGCGAATAATTATCCTTACCTCCGTCTCGATACCCACACTAAAATCTTTGACTATACCAATATATATGCCCAGCTTATAGGGGATGTTCAAGGAGATGCAGGTGGAACCTTTGGCACGTCAGGATTTAGTGAAAAATACATGGCATTTCACCATCTCAATATCAAAATCAAACCCAACCTTCATCTTGGATTTTTTGAATCGGTCATGTTTGGGGATTCTTCTGAAGGTTTCAAAATAGAATATCTCAACCCGGTAATTTTTTACAGATCCGTAGAGCAGCAAAATGGTAGCGAGGACAATGCTTTCGTCGGTTTCGATTTTAAGTGGAATATACAAAAAAAATATTCCTTGTACGGTCAATTGCTAATTGATGAAATGGTTGTAAGTGAAGTTTTTGCAGGAGATGGCTGGTGGGGCAATAAGCAAGGATTTCAGCTTGGTATAAAGTATGCGGATGCTTTAGGGGTGGACAATTTGCTGCTACAAGGAGAAATCAATCGGGTAAGACCTTACACTTATGCGCATGAAGATGGATTTACAAGTTATAGTCATTATAACCTTGCACTAGCTCACCCACTTGGCGCAAACTTTACTGAGTATCTGGGTCGAGCTATTTACAGGCTCAATGATCGCTGGAATTTTACAGTTTCACTGCTCACCGCTCAATATGGCAAGGATATTGGCAATGAAAACTACGGCAAGGATATCCTTAAAGATTACACCATAAGGCGTCAGAACACAAACGGTAACAACATTGATTATCAGAATGAGCATCTTCAAGGAAATAAAACCGAATTATTGTTACTTTTCGGACGAGCAACCTATATGTTAAAACACAACGTATTTATCGACTTCGATGTAACTTTTAGAAGGGAATCAGATGAGCACAGTAGGGTAGATTCGAATTCCACCGTTTTTGGCGCATCATTTAGATGGAATATGCCAGCAAGAACTTATCTATTTTGAAATCACTTTATCTCCAATGAACGTTAATTTTTCTCAAGTCTTTACAGTAGGTTGATTATTTTTCTATCTTTCTAAATAGACCCAACGCTCACTATGAAAAGGTTCCGATTAGTCTTTCGCATTTTTTATATTATAATTGCTATTGCTATAGGTTATGTATCCATAGATATCCTTCTAAATACTGAGGAATACCTGTCCAAAGTTAAACTCTCATCTTACATTAAATTTCCAAAGTACATCATGGCAGCGTTCCTAATGCTTTCAAGTATGATGATCCTGGAATTTATTATAGATCAATTTTCAATAAAAAGAGAAAAGGGAAAAATCAATCGACTTGAAAATGAAATACTTGGATTAAAAGCCAAATTGTATGATAAGAGTCAAAGAAAATTACCTGAGAAGTCTGAATCAGAAATTAATGATTCAGTTAAAGGGGATAACGAAGAAAAGGAAAATTAGACCTGTTTATATTTAGGGTTTAATATCTATCCAATGCTTGCTAAAACTTATGGAAGCGCTGTTTACGGCGTAGATGCCTTTAAGATAACTGTTGAAGTAAATGTAGGGCAAGGCACTAAATTTTTTATGGTGGGACTCCCAGATTCCGCGGTAAAAGAAAGTGAGCAACGCGTAGAATCAGCGATCAAACATTTGGGATATAGAATGCCAAGGCAGAAGGTTGTAGTGAATCTGGCTCCTGCAGATATTCGGAAAGAAGGATCTGCTTATGACCTCCCGATAGCGCTTGGTATTCTCAAAGCTTCCGAACAAGTCATTATAAAAGACTTGGAACGATATATCATTATGGGGGAACTAGCCTTGGACGGTGAGCTTAGGCCTATTAAAGGGGCATTGCCTATCGCCATTGAAGCCAAAAGAAATGAATTCAAAGAGTTTATCCTTCCTAAAGAAAATGCCTCTGAGGCTGCTATTGTCAATGGAATTGAAATCATTGGAGTAAACAGTATCAAGGAGGCGATTGCTCATTTGGAAGGAGAAGAATTGATCCAACCCACTCAATATGATACCAGGGATGTATTTTATCATGAGCTAAACAACTATGCATCAGACTTTGCCGACGTGCAAGGACAAGAAAATATTAAAAGAGCCATGGAGATTGCCGCTGCCGGCGGACATAACGTGATCATGATCGGACCGCCCGGAGCAGGTAAAACCATGTTAGCTAAGCGACTGCCGTCCATCCTTCCACCACTTTCTTTGCATGAAGCGCTAGAAACTACGAAGATCCATTCTGTAGCCGGAAAGCTTGGATCGGATGCGCATCTCATCTCTCAAAGACCTTTTCGTCAACCCCATCATACCATATCCGATGTTGCGTTAGTTGGAGGAGGAGGCATCCCTCAGCCAGGTGAAATCTCCCTGGCAAATAATGGTGTCCTGTTTTTAGATGAGTTGCCAGAATTTAAAAGAACAGTCTTAGAAGTAATGCGTCAGCCTTTAGAAGAACGTAAAGTAACGATCTCTCGCGCTAAGGTTTCGTTAGATTATCCTTCTAATTTTATGCTGATTGCCAGCATGAATCCGTGTCCATGTGGCTATTATAATCACCCGGAAAAAGAATGTGTTTGCGCACCCGGGGTGGTGCAGCGATATCTAAATAGAATCAGTGGACCTTTACTGGACCGCATCGACTTGCATGTGGAAGTAACACCTGTGTCTTTTGACCAAATGACCGAGACCAGGAAGACAGAATCCAGTGCAGAGATTCGCGAACGAGTGATCAAAGCGAGAGAAATTCAGGAAAAAAGATTTACCAATCAAAACGGCATATTCAATAATACAATGATGAGTTCGAACATGGTAAAGGAAGTCTGTCAAATCGATGAAGCGGGCAAAACACTCCTAAAAACGGCGATGGAGCGACTAGGACTTTCAGCCAGGGCGTATGACCGTATCTTGCGCGTATCGCGAACCATTGCTGACCTTGCGGAATCTAAACAAATTGCCATTGAACATCTGGCTGAAGCGATCCAATACAGAAGCTTAGATCGAGAAGGCTGGGCGGGTTAAATTGAATGAAATGTATCAACCCGTCATTGACTCTATACAATCGTATGCCAGCCTTTCAGAGGCAGAAATACAAGATTTTACTGACAGACTGCTTTTGTGTGAGTTGAAAAAAGGTGATCGTATTTTAGAAACTGGTGAGGTTTGTCAAGACTGGTCGTTTATCGTTACCGGAAGTTTCAGAGCGTATTATTTGGATGAAGATTTAAATGAAATTACTACCAACTTGTTCATAGAAAATTCATGGATGCTGAATCATGCCAGTTTTACGGGCCAAAAGCCTGCTAAAAGTAAATTGGAAGCATTCGAAGATAGTACGGTGCTCAGTATTAACATTGAAGACTTGCATTTACTTATCGGTAAGTCGCCTGCATACTTCGGACTTGGCAAAATTCTGGAAACAGAACACGAAAATGACCATCCAAAAGCTTCTCCGGAAGAGAAATATCAAAAACTATTAAGTGCAAAGCCCAAGCTCATCCAGAAATTTCCTTTAAAATATATTGCCTCTTACCTGGGAATGACTCCTGAAACACTAAGCAGGGTCAGAAATAGAATCCGATAGTTGTTTCTTGATTTCGATCAAGTGGATGAACCACCGTGACCATCTAGGTTTACAGAAAATTATTAACACATATTATATGGACACAAAAACATTTAAAGGTGAGGGAATTTCACTGCTAGCCGGTTGTTTCTTAATGATTGTAACCATGGTGCTTCATCCAGTCGGTGGAGATTTTCACCATCTGATCAAGATTAGGACAATTGGAATAGTTACTCATGTGATCGCCATTTTATCTCTACCACTGGTTACTTATGGTCTTTTAGGACTGACCCAAAAGTTGGGAAACTCATTAGCAAGATTATCTTTTTTATTCATGTTATTCGGATTGCTGGCAGTAATGCTAGCCGCTACAACGAACGGTATCATTTTAATGAATTTTGTAAAAAGCTATGAAGGAGCATCCGAAGCAACAATAGGTTCCTTAAAGCCATTTTTTAGGTTGATCAGAAGCTTCAATCACGCCTTTGATTTCATTTTTATAGGAGCAGTTTGTATCTCAATTACTCTCTGGTCAGTTTCTATTCTGAAAACACATCATATCCAA
>JBCCLN010000090.1:0-14459 GCA_039026865.1 Bacteroidota bacterium
AACCAGGATTAGAAGAGAGTGCTTGTTCTGGAAATGGCAATAATAGATATCGCTCTGCACCTACATTTTCCCAATCACTTGATACGGAACGAATGTGATCCAATAGTCTTTCTTCAAACATTCTTTTAGTATCCTGTCTTACATGACCTTCTAAGTAAAGCTCCCATCTCCGCTCGTCAAAGATTTGTTGTTTTAACGATTCTTTATTAAAGTCTGCTACTGACAAAGAAGAGAGACCGGCTCTTGACCTTACCTTATTCAATTCTGTAATACTACCACCGATATCACCTAATTCATTTAATGCTTCCGCTCTCATTAATAATACATCAGCATATCTTATAAAATAGTAATCATTTCCGCTGTGGATACCGGTACCATCCGAAAGATCCGGTGGAAACTTAATGATCATCACCTGATTATCAGTAGGTGATAGATACAAACCATTTCTACGCTGGTCAGCTTCATCAAATGACTGATAAAAACTCTCAGTCATAGCAATATTTCCCCAATTCTGGATTGCAGAAAACTCTGTTCGTTCAGAGGCTTTATAAAGGTAGGGATGTAAAACCTGAGTTTGTACTTCAATGCTAGTTCCAGCTTTAAATGCGATGGTCCAAACTGCTTCAGTATTGGAAAATCCTTCGTTTTCTAAACTGAAAATATCCATGTATTGAGGCGACAGAGAATATTCCCCTGAATTGATAATTTCCCCGGTTACAGTCACACATTCTGTATAGTTACCTTGCTCAAGATATACTTTCGCCAATAAGCCCTGAGCACTCCCTCTGGTCAAGCGGGCATATTCCGTTTCTCCACTACTCACTAATTCAGATTTGAGTGGTAATGCATCTATAGCAGTTATCAAGTCTGACTCTATCAGGTCATAGTTACTATCTATGGTGCCACGCGGAATGGAGAGCCGGGTATCATTGGGGTCAGTCAACTCCGGGACTGGACCAAACCATTTTAAAAGAGTAAAATAGGCTAATGCTCGCTGAGCTAATGCCTCACCTTTGATTCTGGTTCTTACTGATGCGTCAAGGTCGGATTCTTCCAAACGCGAAATGACCGTGTTGGCTTTATTAATGGATCCCCATAGTGGAGGCCAAATACCCCAGCCGGTAAAGTCAGGGGTGGTACTGTTCCAATCGGAATAGTTAGTGTAAAAAGTAGTTGCAAAATAACCTCCGGTAGTGTAATCGGTGCCCAAATCTTCAACTACATATTGCCAGAAACTATAACCTTCAAATGGTTCGCTGATGTCATATATTGATCCTCTAAGAGCCACCAGAAAATCAGATTCTGATTGCCAGAAAGAATCATCTGTGATATTCCCGCGAGAAACTTCTTCCAAAAGGTCATCAGTGCACGCAAATGGCAGCGCAACTGTAATTAGCAACACGAGATATTTAAATAATTTCATAGCAATCAACTTTAAAATGTTAAATCAAGGCCAAACAAAATCGTTCTCGAAAAAGGTCTCAGGTTAAAATCCCCGTCATACTCCCACACATCTGGGTTTACTCCCGAATAATTCGTAAAGGTTAGAAGATTTGACATTGAGACATATATTCGAAGATTATCGGCCCAAGGGACATACTCTGGCTTAACTGTATATGCTATTGTTACGTCTCGTAATCTCACGAAACTTGCATCCTCAATGGTCCAATCGCTTGTAACCAACTCAGTCGTTGGTGCCTTAAGTAAGCTAGGTACATCGTTATTAGGATTTGCGGTTGTCCACCGATTAATAGCCTCCTGTGTGCGATTTGTACCATAATTGAAAAAAGGAAAGGTGTAAAATACCTTGGATCCGTTGGTCACTGACTTTTTGAAAACCCCTTCAAAAAAGAATGACGCCTCAAAATTTTTATAATTGAATTTACTGTTAAATCCCGCAGTGGTTTGTGGAATTGTACTTCCCAGGAATATTTTATCTTCATCTGTAAGCCTGCCGTCAGGTCCTTCTGTAATGTTCCCATTTTCATCAACTCCTCGAATATCTGCAAATTTAGGATCGCCAGGCTCTGCACCATAGAGCGCAGCAGCTTCTTCACCTTCTTGCCAAATTCCTATAAAATCATAGCCCCACAATGCCCCAAGGGGATATCCTTCGGAGTTCCTTCCCGAGAATCCAAAGTTATTATTATTGAGCCATACCGGGTTGGTCAGTACCTCATCACCGTTCATGTCGGTGATCCGGTTTCTGTTGTAAGCCACCCAAATTCCTGGTGACCATTTGACACTCCCTCCAAATAAATCCAGATACAAGTCTATTTTTCCCTCTATACCTTTATTTATCATCGCTCCCTGATTTAAAGTAATCCGAGAAAACCCTGTTTCTGTAGGTACTTGTCTATCTATCAATAAATCTTTGGTATTCTTCCTGTAAACGTTCATTTCAAGATAGAAATATTCATTTCCAGTCTCAATTCCGAAATTGGCAATTCTACTGGTCTCCCATTTCAAATCAGGGTTGGGCAAATAATCTCCATCCCAAGTAAGGCTGTTTTCTATGTTTGCTCCTATAGAAATGGGCTGAAAATCTATGAGTCGAGTAGTTCGGAAAGAAGGTATCGCAGAATTACCCGCCAGCCCATAACTGACCTTTAACTTCATGGCATTCACAATACTTTGATCTGGAAAAAAACTTTCCCTATCTATCTTGTATGCTGCTGCAATAGAAGGAAAGTGTCCCCATTTATTATTTTCACCGAATTGAGTAGCTCCATCTATGCGATGACTTATTGTAAGGTAATATTTATTGTCGAAGTTGTAGTTTAAGCGAGACACTGCTGAAATTATTTTACGTTCGGTCCAGTTGCTTCCCAGTTCTCTATTGAGTAATCCAGCTCCAATGTTATAGAAGCCAATATCTTCAGCCGGAAAATCCTCTGCTTCGGCAAACAATCCTCTTCTAAGTTGAGTATTGATTGAACCTCCGGCGAGGAAATCAATTTGGTGATTATCGAAACTCTTGTTGTACTTAGCGAACGACTCAGCGAAAAAATCACGTTCTATTCCTGTAGAGATATTTGCCCCGGTTGGAATCTGACCATCAAATTCAGGTAAGAACCTCTGACGGAAATATTCAGAAGATGTTTGATTGAAGCCCCCTCTTACCTGCAAACTAATATTATCTGTAAAATTGTAATTTAAATTCAGATTTATTCTTATGTTTTGAATATCTGAAAAGCCGTCAAATGCTTCGGGATTTAAAAATGGATTGTTTAACCAAAATAAATGATTCATGTAATGATCTGACAACTCGCCATTTTCATCCCGTACGGGGGTGTTTGGAGAAAAAAGTACAGCATTGTTGTAGGAATAAGACAGTTTATCACCTATGTTCTGATTAAATTCTCCATGTCGATTAGACAATGACTCACCTGATTCCATCGCATAGTTGAAACTGGAGGATATTTGAATCTTATAACCTTCATAGTCTAATTTCAAACTTCCATTATATCGCTGATAATCTGCTGGTCCAACAATATTATTCGCGTCCAGAAAACCTGCAGACAATCGGTATTTTAAGTTGTTTGTGGCACCTGATAGTGAAATATTATGCTCTTGAGCGACATCATTTTCGTTGATCACCTCTTTTTGCCAGTCTGTATTAACTGTGTTGTTTATGTCATCTAAGGTTAATTCTGTTCCTATCAGCACATCGTCATCAAGTCTATTGTCCGGCTCGTGAGCTAGGGAAAAATAAAATCGCGTATATTCCTCCGCGTTCATCAGATCCATATCCCTGGCTAATCTTTGTACTGATAATCTTGTACTATAGTTTACTTTAGGCTTACCTTCATGACCACCTTTAGTGGTTATTAAAATCACACCATTAGCACCTCTTGAGCCGTATATAGCAACTGCAGATCCATCTTTTAACACACTCACCTGCTTTATATCATTTGGATTCAGCGTGTTTAACGCGTTATTATCCGTCATGGGGAAGCCATCAATCACAATAAGTGGCTGAGCCGCTCCTTCTCCTTGCAAAGAACTTACTCCCCTCAACGCGAAAACAGGTGTTGAACCCGGGTCTTGATTATGGCTATTTACATACAATCCGGAGACTCTTCCTTGAAGCTGTTGGCCGATATTAGTGGCTGCCGAGGTATTCAGATCTTCCGGTTTAATAGACTCTATAGCCCCTGTTAAATCTTCTTTTTTTACCGCCCCATAACCTACCACCACAATTTCTCCCAGGGCTTGAATATCTGGAACTAACTGAATTTCAATTTCGCTCAGGTTATTAATTGGAATTTCCTGCACTTCATATCCCATGAATGAAACAATCAAAGTTGCATCTTCGTAGCCTTCGACGTTAAGTCGGAATTTACCGTCTATATCAGTAATGGCACCAATAGTGGTTCCTTTTATTTGCACGGTTGCTCCTGGCAAAGCATTTCCTCCTTCGTCCATTACTACTCCGGAGACTTCTTTTTGAAGATCAAGCATATTCGGATCTGTCAGATCCAGGCTTACTTCAGCTCGTATATTGTTCGGAAATAATATTATACAGAGTGCTAAGATTACCGGAAAGAATGCATTGCTTCGTTTGATGAAACTTCTTGCCGTGCAGGTGTGATTTTGACGAATTGGCATATATTAAAATTTAAAGAATCCTTATGGAAAAAAGAACTTTACAGAAACAAACATTGGTATTGTTAATAATTTATTGAAATTTTCATGAATCCAAAAATACAATGCCTTTCAATTAGTTGACTCTTGCAAAATCGTTAGTATTAGGATGTGTTTTCGTCTTTCATAAGCATTGTTCTACTTTATTAACTACGTTTATTATGAAAATCGTAATCTGTTTAAAATATTGTAGACTTAAAATCCATAAGTTATTTTTCTAATGAAAATTTGAGGTGTGGCTAAAGAATTTATTCTGGTGTGAACTTGCCCAACCGTTTAGTTTGTCTCTAAAAGTTAGATGATTAATCCTTTGAAAAACCCGCCTTTTGGCCCTACTCTTCGTTACTCAAAATTTCAAAAGTCCCATTTACGACCAGTGAATTACGTTTTTGAAATTCTGAAAGCCTCGATTTGAACCAAAAATCCAGTTTTGTAAAGGATTCAATTATTAATCTACTATTTCTTGGGTCAGATTTTCAACATGATTACAGGTAGCTATTAAATCACTCCTATTTAACAAATAGGCTCTTGTCAATAATAAACCTGGTAAGATTTTTAGTGAACTCGGAGGGATTCGAACCCCCAATCTCCTGGGCCGTAACCAGGTGCATTATCCAGTTGTGCTACGAGTCCTGATGTCATTGTTGGTGTGCAAAACTACCAATTTGCCTTAAAATTTTCGTTAACCACTTGTGATTCTATCTTTGCAAAACTTTTATTTTTAAGATCATTTAACGAAGTTATTTAACGATTTTTAAATCTTTAAAGCATTCTTTGCAGCATTATGAGCATAAAAACCTGAGATTTGAACAGCCAGGCAAAACCGGTTTATACTAACCAAGCCAACATGAAACAGATGAATTTTAATGGAAATTACAGCATCAGCAGATAGATGCAGCATCCAAGAACTTACAATACATATAAAATGAGCATAAAGATTCAGAGGCGAATTTATACCGACCGCTAATTGAATCGGTTTATTGTGAATTCCATCTGTGCAATAGAAAATAAAATGATATATACATGAAACAAATATTAGGGCTATTATTACTTTTTGTCGGTTGTGAAGTTGTTTTTGCACAAAGTGAATTTTCACGTCCTGATGTACCCGGCAACCTGATGGTGGATATTGGTTTTAATTATCTTAATGAAGAACCTACTACGATAGATCAAAGTGGATTTCGATCTAAATCGGTTGGAATTTATTACGCCAAAAGAAAAGCAATTAGCAATAAATTCTCCTGCTATTTTGGATTAGGACTTGGGCTAGAAAAGCTGAGCCTAGGAGATACTACTACATTACAAAGTGGAGTAGTGTTATCAGGAAGTGGAAGTACGGATTCCTTAGCTTCAGTGTACATCGCTGATATTCCGGCAGGACTAAGCTATGATAAAAATAGGCTTGCTATAACTTACTTAGAAATTCCTTTAGATATTCGATTTCATCCAAAAGGGACACAGGATGGTGAAGGTCTTTTCATAGGAGTAGGCGGAATATTAGGACTTAGATTGAATTCGCATACCAAATTCAAATATGAAGAAGGGGATGAAACGGTAATAGAGAAAATTCAGGGTGATTACAACTTAAGCGCTTTCCGATACGGCATTCAGGTACGCTTTGGTTTTAAAGGCGTTCATCTGTTCTATAAGCAATATTTTAGTGATGTCTTTCAAGATCCACTCGGCGGTGCAAATCCTAGAATGACCACCATAGGAATCAATTTTACCGGGTTTTAAGTAAAAATAAGCAAGACCAGTAAGCTATAACTAAAGCCTAGAATGGTTCCACCCCATACTTCTTTTGACGTATGATAACCTAAATACAACCTGCTAGTGGCAGTAAGTCCGGCCAGAGTAACCAGTAAATAATATATCCAATCTACATTGATCCCTTGAATCATGATGATTGCAGTAATGTATCCCACCGCACTCCAGATAGCTGCAGAGTGAATGCTTATTTTAAAGCGAATAGTGATTAACAAAAGAATAAAAATCAGTAATGTAGCGCTGATCATTATGGTATTAAACAAGAATTCCATTTCTAACTTTTCCATAAACAGATACGACGCTACGCAGTAATAGAAAAGGATAAAGATGAAAGGAACAATTCGTTCACTTCTTTTCAGTAATTCCAAATTAGAGATGAACTTGAACGTCTTTAAAATAACTATGCTAAAAACAGGCATAAGTCCTGTGATTAACAAAATAACCATCAAAAACTGCAATTGAACTTGAGGCTTAATTCGAGAAAGTAGCTCAGGGGCTTTGTAGAGCAAAAAGGTATTTAAGTATGTACATATCAATAATGGATGAAAGACCATTGAAACCAACTTCATAAAGAAACTCACAGCTCTTTTCTTAGTCGTGCCACAGGAATGTTAAGCTGTTCTCTATACTTGGCAACGGTCCTCCTAGCTATATTATAACCCATTTGTTTCAATGCTTTTTCAATTTTTTCATCCGATAGTGGTTTAGATTTATCCTCTTCCTCGATAAGAGCTCTTAGCTTGCTTTTTACTTCTCTGCTACTTACATCCTCGCCTGATTCCGTGGCAATTCCTTCTGAGAAGAAATATTTCAAAGGAAAAACGCCAAATTCTGTCTGCACTGATTTGCTGCTTGCTACCCTTGATACCGTAGAGATATCCATATCAATCATCTCTGCTATATCCTTGAGGATCATCGGCTTGAGTTTAGCTTCATCTCCCTCGAGAAAATACTCATATTGAAAATCCAGAATCGCTTGCATGGTATTGAGCAATGTATTTTGTCTTTGGCGAATGGCATCTATAAACCACTTTGCCGAGTCAAGCTTTTGCTTAATAAAGGAAACGGTCTCTTTAAGTTTCTTGTCTTTCTTATCACTTTTGTCGTAGGTATTTAACATCTCAGAATAAGACCGACTGACTTTTAATTGTGGAGCATTTCTAGAATTGAGCGAAAGCTCCAGTTTATCGTTATTATTTGTAAGTATAAAATCTGGGATAACATATTGTGTTTTGATTTCTTCATCACCGGTCCCTCCAGGTTTGGGATTTAGCTTCGTAATCAAATAAATGGCCTTCCTGAGAAAATTTTCATCTTCTATTCCCAGCTTTCTAGAAATTTTATCATAATGCTTTTTAGAAAATTCTTTAAAGCAGTTGTCAATAATTCTTCTTGCGGTTTGAACAACCTCGCTCTCATCATCCTTTCTATCCAGTTGCAGAGACAAACATTCTTGTAGGTTCCTGGCACCGATGCCTGCCGGATCGAAATTCTGAATTTTAAAAAGGATATTTTCTAACTCCTCCTCGTCGGTAGTTATTCCCTGAGAAAACGCTAAATCATTTACTATAGCTTCTAAATGCCTTCTGATATACCCATCCGGATCTATACTTCCAATAAGTTGCCTGCCAATAATACTCTCTCTTTCGTCTAATTTAAGATAGCCAAGCTGAGATATTAGGTGTTCGTGAAGTGTTTTACCTACAGACAAAGGACTTTCTTTTTCTTCTTCATCAGGGCTCCTTCCATCCCCTTGCATTTTATACCCTGCATAATCATCTTGCAAGTATTCCTCTATTCCTTCCGCTTCATTTGAATCAAATTCATCTTCATAGTCGTCTGAAGAATCTTCAAGTTCTTTTTCCTCTTTCCCCTCCTCTAATGCAGGATTAATTTCGAGTTCTTCCTCCACTCGTGCTTCTAATTCTGCCGTTGGGACTTGCAACAATTTAATGAACTGAATCTGTTGAGGAGACAGTTTTTGTTGTAATGACTGAGTAAGAGAGAGTTTCTGCATTATTTAAATACTGATCAATAAATTAGCTCAAGCACAAAGCTCAAAAGACATTATAGTTAATAAAGTCCTTTGTAAGAGACAAGCTTAGAAGCATAAGATATCATTGTATGAATCAAAATTATCACATTCGTTAGTTTTGCCGCGCAAATATTTTAGACCGTGAACATAGGAAGAACAAAAATCAGGCAAATACTTCTTGCAGGGAAGCCTGGCGAAGAATTGTGTGTAAAAGGATGGGTTAGAACAAAAAGAGGAAGTAAAAATGTTGTGTTTGTTACACTCAATGATGGTTCTACCGTTAACAATTTACAGCTCGTTTTTAATGTTGCTTCCTTTGATGAGGATTTGTTTCGAAAAATCACAACAGGTGCAAGTCTTTCAATAATAGGTCGACTTGAAACATCTCAAGGTGCGGGTCAAGCTATGGAATTGATTGTTCAGTCGGTAGAAATAGTAGGACAGGCTGATCCTGAGGCGTATCCACTCCAACCTAAGAAACACTCCATGGAATTCTTGAGAGAGATTGCTCATTTGCGACCAAGAACAAACACATTTGGTGCTATTTTTAGAATCCGGCACGAAATGGCTTATGCGGTTCATACTTTTTTCCATCAAAGAGGATTCTATTATTTCCATACCCCGATTTTGACTGCATCAGATGCTGAGGGTGCGGGGGAAACATTCAAGGTAACTACTTTGGATTTAAATAAAATTCCTAAAAATGAAAATGGTGAAGTTGATTATAAGCAAGATTTCTTCGAAAAAGAAACCAACCTTACTGTATCTGGACAGCTGGAGGGCGAATTAGCGGCTTTAGCGATTTCTGATATTTATACGTTCGGACCAACTTTTCGGGCTGAGAACAGTAATACCACACGGCACCTTGCAGAATTTTGGATGATTGAACCGGAGATGGCATTTTACGATTTAGAGGACACTATGAATTTAGCTGAAGAAATGTTAAAATTCTTGATAAAGCATGCGTTGGAAAACTGTAACGATGACCTGGCATTTCTTGATAAGCGGCTTCAGGATGAGGAAAAAAATAAACCTCTAAATGAAAGAGGTGTGATGACATTATTGGAGCGGCTACAGTTTGTGGTGGAAAATGAATTTGAACGAATTACCTATACAGAAGCGATTGAAATACTTCGCAGGTCAAAACCCAATCAAAAAAAGAAATTCCAATACCTTATTGAAGGATGGGGCACTGATTTACAATCGGAGCACGAGCGATTTTTAGTTGAAAAACATATTAAAAAGCCCGTTACTCTTTATAATTACCCTAGAGATATTAAAGCATTCTATATGCGTCAAAACGATGACGGTAAGACAGTAGCGGCCATGGATGTTTTATTTCCGGGGATTGGAGAGATTGTTGGAGGTTCGCAACGTGAGGAGCGACTGGAAAAGCTAGAAAACAGATTGCAAGAAATGCATATTCCCAAAAAAGACCTTGACTGGTACCTCGACACTAGAAGGTTTGGTACCGTTCCCCATGCCGGTTATGGGTTGGGCTTTGAGCGAATGATTCAATTTATTACGGGTATGGGAAACATTCGTGATGTCATCCCTTTTCCACGGACACCTGGAAACTGCGAATTCTAATTCAACCGAAAACGTTCGTCCAATTTCAACTCTTCGGTTTTTGTTATTTTAACCTTTTTCCCAAAATCGCTGTGGAGAGGGTTAACAATTAAGTTATATTCATCTGGTACAATGACGGAAGGTATCCGAAGGGCTAGATATCCTTTCGAAAAAAATTGATCACCAACCTTTTTAGTAGAATCACTAACACGAATATCTTTCCATCTTTCGGGCAGGTCAGCAATGGGGAGTGTGAATACATCTCTCTCATTAACATCCATTGCTGCGATGGCTAAATCAACCGGCCAGTCAGGTAAGCTAATCTGATGCACGATATATTCTAAATAAGCAAGGGATCGGTGTTCTGCAGTATAAATCGCATGAGTTCCTATTGAAGTCCACCGTCCGCCATGCAGATAAGATCCCATGCCGTTCAACTTTGAGATGTGCTTTTTCTTAGCAATTCTGAATACAGTCATGTCATAATTCCGTGCTCCGCCCTGCCAATTTCATGAAGAATGGCCTGACAACCGGTAGAGGTTTTTAGAAGTGATGCAGGAGCATCTCCTAAATATGGATTAGGGGCTTTAAGCCATTTTTTAAAAGGCTCAACGGCACCAAAAAAATCTCTCCCTCTTTCAAAAACTCTCATGATACTAAGAATACGCTCACTTTCATTTTCATCTAAAGTCTCTTTCCTTGATAAGGATTTTAAGGAAAGAGGTAAATATTCTTCAAATTCCATTTTAGAATAATTTATTGATTTAAGAAAATCCCATAATGCTTTTGTGCTTATCCCTTCTTGTGCTTTTCTGGCGAGCTCCAAATCAGATATTTCTGATAATCGCGGGAGTATACCATATGTTGCGAATGGTTCTTCAGCTTTCATAACAGACAAATTTCATATAAGTATACGGAATTTTGTCCTCAATTGATTCTTTTTAAAAGAAAATATTAAATTTCTTTTACAGAAGATTTTTTGAACGATATAGAAGCGCCAACTACTAAAAATCATCTGGGAAGCATTCTGTTTTTAAAGCACCATGGAGTGAATTTACTACTCCTCTTTAATGCTTATGATCATTAATTATTAATAACGGCATAATATTGGTCTATTCAATGGATTGGACAGCTTCTTCAAGCTTTGATATCCTGAATTGGATGAAAATACCTATTTTGGGTTGGGCTCATTCTCTCCTTTATCGCATTGGATCTTGTCTTACAGTAGGCAGCACCCTGTAGAATTTATACTCAAAGAAAACTTGAGGTCAAATTCTAAAGGATTCACTTGATGTGGAAGATTGATTGCCTTCGTCTATAGCTTCAAAGAGCTACTTATTAAATGTTTAATTCTCATTATTCACCACAAATAGCGGCGGGTTGATTCAAGTAATTGTTTTACTGTAGTTGAACATTCATAGTCAACGATTTTTAATTCCTCAAATTTGGGGAATGATGTTATCTTCTCATTCGAAATCAATTACCTCCTATTCCACGTGTTACATCATCCTCTATTACATAACATCCAAATTTTTCCATCAACTAAAATGCCGCTAGTTTGAAAATCAAAAACTTACAAAGGCACTCTGGCACTTTTAGTTAGCTATTTTATGTTACATAACCACTTCAGCGGTGCAATGCCTTGAAGTTCGGGTTAATTCAATAACTTAATTTTCTATTCACTCCTCTTTAAAGCTTTCATTTTCCATCAATCATTTTGTCGAGACTTGATCCTTCAATTTCATTTGATCTTCCAATACCCTAATCAATTCTTCATCTCTTGAGTGAAGTTTTAGTATGTTGTAATTCTTCCAAAACTCGGGATCGTAAGTGAAGGTCTGATCTTCTATTTTAAGACCAGGATCCATACGGTCTGACTTTTCAGGCTTTTCTTTTGGAGCAAAGTCTATATCCGTTACCAGGTACTGCTGAAGCATACTAGAGGTGAACAATAGGCTATCTGTGGCCGGATCTGTGGCTTCAAGACTGAATTTAAAGCTATTGTATTTTGGATAATAGCGTCCGTTGATTAGTTGAAACTCAAGAGTTTCTTTCGCCATTCGTTGTCTGTATTTAATGGTATCTCCTAGTGTCCATTCATTTTCAGCGATGTCATCTTTCCATTCATAATTCATTTCTATTCGTGGGATGGCATACGTGGCTACGTCCACAAATACATAAAAGCACCATGTATCTACTGCCTTTATACGATACATTAACCGGTCATTGATCATATCATATCCATCGATGGTATGTATGTATTTTCTTCGCCCCTTTTTATCTAGTGCCCTGGACTGATAGCGCACATCATTGAGTCTTAGCAATTCATTCAAAACATTTAGCCTGTTAAAAGAATGAGTTTGAAAATTAACTGAAAGGCGCTTCCTGACCTGTTTTAAGATTACTTTTTCGCGTAATAAATACTTATTGGATACATGGGAATATCCTTTATCATATACTGAGCAAGCGGCTTCAAAAATGCCTACACATTGATCATTTTCAATCTTGTAATCCCGATAAAAGGCTTCAAACTCAAAAGGCTCCGTCGGATAGTTTTTCCTGATGTTCTTTTTAGCAAGTTCGATAATATCCCAAGCGGTTAATTCTTTATTAGTTACGACCACTTCCGGAAGTACAACGCTCTTCTTCACCAATTCAATGATGTTGGGTTGAGCAAGTGACAATCCCTGAACCAGTACTTTTTCAGTTTGATACCCTAGCATTGAAAATAGAATGGTATCGCTTAGGTGCTCATTGGGAAAGTTAAAATTGAAGTACCCATCCTGATCGGTCACCACACCAAGTGGTTGGTTTAAAATGCCGAGTGTAGCAAAAGAAAGGGGTTCTTTTGTTTCCAAATCAATAATTCTTCCTGAAACGGTGGTATAGTCTTGGGAAAATGCGATTAGTGATGCAAAATTAAAGAACAAGACGATGATGTATCTGGTCATTATTGCCCGTTTTTTTCGGTGAACAAGTTTTCGAGGGACTTATGGGAGCTCAGGTCTGAAATGATTTTCTCATCTAGCGGTGTTTGCCTGAGAATGTTATAAGTGCTCCAGAAATCGGAGTTGTAAGATTTACTTGTTTCGCTGATCTGATTTTTATAATTCATTAAATCCGTTTTGCCACTCGGAAAATCAGTTCCTGATATAATATTGTTTGTAATAACATGAAAATTGTGTGTAGTTTGATAACTTTTTGATTCGCTAGTTGAGGCGTTATATTGATGCGTTACCTGTTGATGGTATCTGCTCAGATAGTATCTGCCTTCGTATGATTTATAATCAAATGTTCTTTTCAGGTAAATGAGGCTGGATTTGTGGCTTTTATGAGAATCAGGAAAACCTAAGCCGAAAGGAAGCTTTGATTCAAATTCCATTTTAATGACAGCAAATGTTTCCAGATCAATGTAATATCTGAAAATTCTTGGATAGTCGGCATTTGTTCCAGTAGAAGAAATAATAGCTACGTCATTCTCTTCAAAAGTGATGTAATCTTCAATCTCATAAACGCAACTTCTACAAGCCCTGATATTGGAAATCTTTCCGATAAGTCCCTGAAACTCCCGAAAAGGATTGTAAGCTTCCTCTGTCGCGATTGGTACAGCCAATTTTAAGTTGGATGCTGTCCGAATTTCTTCAATGAATACCTTCTTTGTAGTATTGGGATATTTCTTCCCGTAGATGGTTGCAGCAGCCTCGACTAACTTGAAATACGTATCGTTTATTTGATTGGTTTCTCGGAAGAAAACGGATAAAGTATAGTTATCCGGGGGGAAATTTTTCCTTTGGTTTTTGATCGCGAGCTTCAGAATAGCTTCTCCACTTAATCGTTCCCCTGAAACGATTACTTCATCTATTAATACAGGTTGATTGTCCAGCTCAAAGAGCTCTTGATTGTTATCCTGAATGGATTTTATATTGAATGATTTAGGAGCATATCCAAGTGTAGATATCATAATGGCTTTCCCTTCAGTCACAATCAAATCGAAAACTCCGGCTTCGTTAGCTATAACACCTTTAGATGTGTTTTTAATATTGATAGCAGCAAAAGGAAGGGGTGCCTTTGTTTCAGTATCTATCACTTTTCCCGAAATAGTAATGGTCTCCTGAGTGTAAATACCGAATGGAAGGATGAATCCAGGTAGGAAAAGCATACATTTATTCATGGCATTAATCATTTTTAAAGGTCTTGATCAACATTTTTCTTATGCTGAGTTTTGTTTAATTGAAACTGTGCTTCTAAGGGTTGATATTTTTCCAGGTCTTTGATCTGCTTTTGAGTAAGGGGCATTAACCGGGCATTATCGAGATCTTCCCAAAAGCCACGATCATATCCTTCTGTTTGAAGAGAAAGGGGCCTGTTCCGATTCATTTTTTCGCCAGATGGCTTTTTAGAAGTATCCGTCTCAATATCTGTGACCATGAAAACAAACTGG
>JBCCLN010000091.1:0-14448 GCA_039026865.1 Bacteroidota bacterium
AGTCTGCCGTGTAAAGTTTCCGCATGTGCCATTGGATACTTCAAGTGTTACTTCGTACACTCCCGCCGCAGCATAGGTATGAGAAGGATTTTCTTCGATTGATGTAGTGGCATCCCCGAAGTCCCAGGAATAGACGAGGCCCGATGACTGGGACTCGCTGGTGAATTGGACAGGTGAGGACAGGCAGATGTTTTGTGAGGTGTAGGAGATGGAGGGGGCTACGTTGGACGTTACTGTAACAGACTTTGAAAAAATATCACGGGTACCCTCCAGACTAAACGATTCCAACTGAATTGGATAAGTACCAGGAGCATTATAACTTACCTCCACATCAGTATCGGACAGGGTATAATCAATAGAAGCTGGACAACTCTCATTTAAAATCACTTTCTTAAGAAGACCAGTGGTATTAACGCCAAAACCTACATATTGGGAATTATTCCTTATAAAATCTATGCTGTATTGTATATTCTCTGTCGTGTAGGAAGGAACTTCGTATAAATCTACGGTATTGGAGGTGACGCTTGAACCAATATTGATTCTGAATAGCTTTAGTGAAAAGGATCCTATAAAAATCTGAAACTCGCTATTCTGATAAAATACCTCTAGGCCAACGGGCTGATTCAATACTGCACCACCTACCCCATTAAGTGATAAAGTTGTTTGAATCGGTATGTTATCAACACTCGAACCGAAATCAAACCGTATAACGTCATCATTATTATCACTGGTACCAAATCCATAAAAGTCATCACAATCTTTTAAGACTGCAAAGCTATACAATCGTGAACCCGAAGAAATATTCAAATCTTCTCCTGCCGGCGTATTGTTTATCTGATTTCCAAATTCCAGCTGAGCAACCCTTGGAACGGATATATTAGAAATGAATGCATAATAATTACCATCTTCTTCCACGATATCAACATCTGTTGGTCCCGCAATAGAAACACCTGTAGGTTTATTTATTTCTGTAGCAACTATGTCATTTGAGAGAGAGTTTCCAAAGTCAAGGAGTACTAATCTCGAGCCATTTGCATTAGTAACTATTCCAACCCAATTACCGTCACCATTTTGAGTTATATCTAACGCCCACAATCGGTCATACGCTCCATTACTATTATCAACCACATTGACCTCCGATATGGTGGGCAAACTATTTAAATCAGGACCAAAATATGCCCTAAACAGCTTGGTAGTATTTCTGGAGACCATAAATACATAATAATCAACACCATCATATATCAATTTCGAATCCAAAACCCCTGACGCTGTGGTCGATTCAAGGTCGATTACCTCCGGGACACTACTTAAATCGTCCGGACAAAAATCCCAGGCATAATTGCTACCTTCAGTAGAAGTATTTAATACTTGAAATATTTCATCCGTACAAACATTTGTCTTGACATCAAAATCCAGATTAAGGCATTGACCAAAAAGCTCTAAATCGGCAAATAGAAAAAAGATTAGAAACCAATACTTTAGACTCATTTAATTTTAACTGGCTAAAAAGTAGATACCCTTACCATGAAAGAGGTAATCGTCAGGTAAGTGAATTATATATTTTATTATACATATCAATGCCTCTCTCCAAATCAAAATGTTCCTCTGCCACAGCACGTATTCGCTCTTTATCGGTCATCAGCATACTATTCATTTGTGCTATCACTCGTCTATATTCTTCTTTACTAAATTTATTAATCAGTATACCAATTTGAGGGTCTTGTTCAAAATACTCGTCACTATCACCCACTCCACCGTTCGCTACTATAGGTATGCCCATACTTAAAAGCTCAGCTTGTTTTGTAGGGCTTGATGCCTGTTTGGAAAACGTTGATTGAATAAAAAAGACTGATACATCAAAGAGACTCAAAAGCTCGGGTAATTCTGCACGAGTAGCCGCAGTAATACGTATATCATCTAAATTGATCCCCAATGTTTTTGACTTTTCTAGTAGGATCTTAGGATCATCTTTGGTAATGACAAGAAATATCGATTTTTCGAATTTTTTTTTCACTTCCATGAAAAAACAAAGCATCTCATCAATCATATACCAAGTACCCAAAGACCCCAGATATCCGAGTATAGGTGATCTGTCCATCAAATTTAACGTTTTAATAGCGGCTTGATCTAGTGTCCTTTTCCTTGTAAAATGACGAAGATCAACATTACAAGGTATAATAGTTATACCTGTATGAGTTACACGCCAATTTTCAATTATCTGCTTGGCTTTGTTCGTCAAAACAATTATGGCGTCAGCCTTATTTAAGAATACAACTTCTTTTGCCTTAAAATATCTATATAGGATTTTATGCAAAACAAAAGACTTATTCCAAATCTTACCCTCGATACGCTCATCCACCCAAAACCCTCGCATATCAAAAATTAACTTGGCGTTGAACCTCGCCTTTAGTTTTAAACCTATCATCATAGGAATATAGCTCCGACAATGGACTATTTGAATTCCAGAATTGAAACAGCACTTTCTGGCAATCTTGAACATGTACCAGAGATCTTTGACAGTAGATAATATGGGTGGGCTTTTAGTGTATTTAATATACTGCCATTCAATATTACTTTCAGCAAGCAACGACTTTACTTCAGCTGAAAGAAGTTTTATATTTTCTTCTTTCTCGGCACTTAGTATAGTTATTTGATGTTCTTTGCTCAACCCTATCAGATAAGGTAAGACCTGCGATTGACCTAAAGGGTCAGTCATCCCATCATAAGAGATATAAAGTACCTTCATAGTTTTTGTAACCAAACCTCAAGCTGCATACCCCTATTAGTCAGTTTCATATAAGGTTTGACTATCGGATCAATAACTTTTGGCAAATAGGTAGAACAAACCATATATCGATGTTTTACGACCTGATATCCATTTTTTTTTCCATTTAATTCAAATGATTTAAGAGCAAACTCGTATAGGTGGTAGGGAGTATGCATGGGACTGATATTACCTACGTAATCAAGCCCCTGCACCTTATATAAAAAATTATATATTGAATTAGTGAACCAAGCCGAAGATGGCACCTCTATTTGTATCAATCCTCCAGGCTTTAGCCAGCCTAACACCCTTTGAATGCTTTCTGATGGATAATACAAGTGCTCTAAGACAGCACCAAAAGTCACAAAATCATAGTAGTTATCCATGCCTTTATAATCCTCTATTGCAAAATTTTGCAAATGATCACCTGAGATCTTCATCTGCTCAATAGCTTTTTCATAGAAGGGTTCAGAAGGTTCTATTCCATAAGCATTAAAACCAGCCTTACCTAAGGCAATCATAGCTTTACCAATACCCGCACCAATATCTAATGCAATATGACCATTCAAATCACCTTTTAACTGTTTATAAATGTCAATCTGTGCCTTAAAATAGTTTTCATCCAGGTCAAAGTATTCTGGCTTCCAATAGTCGTTTGGCACTACACCATAATGATCTTGCAAACTGTCAACGACCGGCATTGGATTGCCATATATTAACGAACATTTTTTACATTTTTGAATGGTAGTAGTTATGCCTATCTTGTTTCTTGGATTGAGTCCTTGAGATCTATTCAATCGTTTCCCCAGTATTTTATGACCTGATGCAGGTGAACCGCACATATTACAGTGCTCTACATACTTGAAATGGTAGGTGATATTTGAATTACTTTCCATCAATTAAAGCTTGTAATGCTCTTTTAAAAATTTAACTAAGATAATCAGTGTCCAAAGCCTATTGTACAAATAATGTTTGCCCCCCAAGAAATTTGATTTCAACATTTCTATTATTTGATAATCAAAAACCTCTAGCTCATCTACCAAATCTTGAGATAAATAAGTTTCCATTAGGTAGCTTAAGTCTCCTCTCAGCCAATGTGCAAGGGGAATGCTGAAGCCACCTTTTGGCCTATCGAAATATGTAGAGGGTATATACCTGTATAATACCTTTTTTAATATACGCTTATTTACACCCTTACTACTCTTAAGCTTAGGGTCAAGTTTTACTGCCCATTCCACTATTTGATGATCTAATAAGGGTACTCTGGCTTCAAGTGAATATCTCATACTGGCTCTATCAACCTTTACCAATAAATCATCTTTTAGGTAATGATTAATATCATAGTAAGCCTGTTTCTCACGGCTATCAGTTTTGATTGAAAGAACGGGATCAAAATATGGCGCAATTTGGTGTTCTCCAATAAGTCTTTGTACTTCTCTTACTGAGAAGAGATATTGCTCTTGAGAAAAAATATGGGATCTTTCATAGCCAGGAGCTTGAGGCTCAAAAAGGCTAGAAGCCCTTTGGTATCTATTGCTTCCAAAGTTTAATGAAAACCGTAGAGCTTTCTTGGCAGTTGCATTGATTTTACTTAAGCGATGCGCCCATTTGTACATACCATATCCTAAAAATAGCTCATCGCCTCCATCTCCGGTAAGTACCATTTTTACGTCATCGCTGGCAAGGCTAGATACAAGCATAGTAGGAATAGCTGAAGAATCTGCAAAGGGCTCACCGTATATATCCAACATTTTTACTATCAAAGATATGGCGTCATCACTATGTAGTATTTTTTCCTTATGGTCAGACTTAAGGAATTCTGCAACTTTTCTTGCGTACCTACTTTCATCAGAAGAGTTTTCACTGAATCCAATAGAGAAGGTTTTTAATTTGCCCGGATAAAGCCTTGACGCTATGGCTGATACTAAACTGGAGTCAATTCCCCCACTAAGAAATGTTCCGAATGGAACGTCACTAATGAGTCGGTTTGCAACGGACTTATTAATTAGGGCATCTAGCTCGCCAACCGGATCGTGATAAGCTTTTGTTTTAATAAGTTTGTCTTTCAGACTCCAGTAGGGTTCCAATCGCAACTTTAGTTCCTTTCCGATGCTACCTGTGTGACCGGAAGGGAATTTGAAAACGTTCTTATAAATGGACTTATTTTCTGGCAAATAACCCAAGTGCAAATAAGTTCCTATAGAAGAGTAATCAATTTCAAGTGCTAGGCTTTCAACTTGTTTAAAAGCGTTTATTTCCGAACTGAAATAAACGACAGTATTATCCTGATAGACATAAAGTGGTTTGATCCCAATCCGATCACGTAAAATATGTAAGCAGTTTTCCTGTGTGTCATAGACTACGATAACAAACATGCCATTGAATTTATGGACACACTTTGGGCCCCATCGTGCAAATGCCTCTACGACAACTTCCGTATCTCCAGTGGTCTTGAGCTTTATGTTAAGTTCTTTAGAAATATCCCGGTAATTATAAATCTCGCCATTGTACACCATCACGTACCGCCTACACGCTGAGTAAAAAGGTTGATTGGCTGCTTTTGACAAATCAAGAATACTCAATCTCCTATGACCTAGTCCTACAGTTTTTCCATCATTATAATACAAACCACTTGCGTCGCGGCCTCTATGTGCAAGTGAGTCAGTCATACGGATCAACTCGTTACGCAAATTTTGAGTACCCCTGGCAATATATCCTGCTATTCCACACATTGCGTCAATAGTTTAGCCAGAAATTCAGCTTGAGTAGCCCTGGAATATTTCTCATACCCAATGGTGATATGTTTTACCCTACCATCAGTCACAAAGCTTTCATAGCATCTTTTTAGTAGTACTGCCAATTCAGAAGCGCTTGCCACAGCATGGCCAGCCTGGCATTCTTCCAAAATAGAATGTAGAATTCCATGGTCATCTCTTACCAAGATAATCTTACGCTGCAGTGGTAGGTAATCAAATATTTTGGCATTTAGCCACCTGGCATTCTTAGTAGATAGCAATAAAAATAAATTGGCTCTACATAAGTTACGGGTGAGCGCAGGATATGGCAAACGATCGGTTATTTTGATGTAGCGGTTCAGCGTTTTGTCAAAAGACAAAACCCTTTGAACATTGTCGTGATAAAAATTAAGTCCATAAAAAATTACTTCGGTATCGACATTAAATTCATAACCTTCAAGGAATAAACGGTATCCTTCAAGAAAAACTTCCAAATCTTGATGGGCATAAACTCTCCCGGCATAAGCAATTGTAAATTGCTTGTTTGATTGAGGAATGGAATTAAGTTCCTTTATGTTTTTTATATCATGCCCATTATATACCACACTAATCGGTTTATCCGGAAACAGCCTTTGAATCAACTTTTTAGATGAAGGCGAAGGCGTAGTAATTAGACTGGTGCTGGAAATATATTTTTTTTCCAATGGCTTCAAAACCCATTCATTTAACCGGCTCATTAAGCCAACACTCATTTCAAGGGCTGGATTGTTTGTCCAGGCATCCCGATAATCTGCCACCCAAGGTATTTTATGTTTCCTTGACAAAATATTGGCATACTTAAAAAGAATAAATGGCTCAGCGGTGACCAATAAAATATCAAAATGCTCATTTTTTAATAGCACGTCCGCATGCTTATATATTTGTCTTGTATTATCTGCCTTAAGCCAAAAATATTTCAATACGAAGTAAAAAATGGACAGTGTTTTGCGTAGTAGTACATATCTATTGAATCCATAGTTAAAAAGGAGCTTATCTCTCAGGTTCGGACTAAATGGAACACGGAAAACTTGGGCATAATATAAATTATCTTTTAACACTGTTTTTTTAAAGGATGGAATAATATACGACTGATCGTCACGAATTTCATTATCCCAATGCAACGTAACTACGGTGGTATCAATACCAAATTTTGGCAGATATCTCGCCCAACTGGCCGGGCGTTGTGCAGCAATTGAATTGTACGGAGGAAAGTCGTAAGCCAATATAAGCACTTTCTTATTCGCCACTTTTTCTCAATAGTTGAAGAAAATTAAACTTACGGTTACCATAAAAAAACAATATCAACAAGGTAAAAGAACTAATACCCAAGTTTGAATAAATGATTGATCCAGAGAAAAAACTTGTTGAAAAGGACCCAATTACCGACAAAAAAAGCATTATCATAACAAACAGAGTCCATCGAAACTCATACTCAATTTTCATTTTTTTTCTACTGAAAAAATAAATGACGGATGCACTCACCGTGAAGGAAATTATTTGAGCAACTCCCGCTCCTGCTATCTGAAAGACACCCAGTAGGTAATAATTTAATACAACACCAATAATCCCACCTATAATTACCCCCACCGCAATATATATGTTGTTCTTGGTTAAATTTAAGCCTAACCCAAATTGTCCAATCATTAAGTTAATTGTAGCCGCTAATGCAAACAACGGGATCACTTTCATAGCCGCATAGAATTCTTCATTGGCCAGTAAGTTGATTAATAACGGCCCTATCCCCATTATTCCAACACTAACAAGAGCACCACAATAGATAACGAATGAAAAAACTGCCGAATAAGTTGAGCTAGCGGACTCCTCCTTACGAATGGACATTACGTAAGGACCATATGCCTGCCGCACTACATCTACTAAAACGGCAATTGGGAGTGTGATTTGCCCTGCAAGCACTAAATAGGCTACATCTCCATGGGAACTTAACAATTGAGTACCAATGAATTTATCGGCACTGTTGATCAACCAAAAGAAGGAGCTTATCAAAAAGTACGGCCAAGAATAACTTAAGGTCCGACTTATTAATTTCAGTGAAATTGTCCCCGAGATCAACACCGTACCAAATCCAGAAATCAAGATGACTATGCTCACTATACCACGTGAAATAAGTTGAGCTAGAAAAACGCCTTCGATTCCTAAATTATAATATTTCAAAAACATTATAACCAACAGCACTAGTAGTAGAATCTCAACCATAATTGTAACCGTTGCCTTAATCGGCCTCCTCCGAATGCGACAGCTATTGAAATAAGTGTTATTAACTATGTATGGCAAGAGGCTTGCCACCATATAGAATAAGGCCTTATCAATAGATGTTTCTGAAGTAGAATTGTCAAAAAAGATATGGATGTATGGGTAAACAAAAAAAAAGGCTGAAGCTAGTAATAGGAGGCAAGCCAACTGATAAGCCACCCAGCTCGTAAAAATTGATAGCTTTAATTGCTTACTCTTGTACTCATAGTAATAATAAAACACACCGCTATTAAGAGCAAAGAAGAAAGTAATTAGGGTAAAAACCAGTTGGATCAAGATAACATTGGCATAATTCGATTTACCAAGTACCTCAATGTAAATAGGGGTAAGAAAAAAGGCAAAAAGCCGGGAAATGACTGACCCAAGGCCATAAATGGCTGTTTCCGTTAAAAACCCCTTAATCCCAGACATTAACAATTACAAATACGGCCTTTTATGACTATCTTTTAAAATCCCTGGATCTGCCCCCTTCTTAACCAGTAAGATATGAATATAACGCTCAGTACGAAATACATTTTTAAAGTTTAGAAGTACATTTTTCGTGTAGTATATCATCTCAAAAACAGGTACAATAAACTTCGTTTTCTTCATACGAAACTTTTTAGAAAGGTGATTGACGTACATCAATTTATTTAAATTGATCACGCTAAAACCAACACTCTGAGCGCTTCGCTGGAGTGATTCAAAACAAATATTTGAGAATGTCTGTAGCCCTTCCAGAGGTCTTTTCAGAAGTTTCAAATAAACCTTTGCCAGTGAAGCGGGCATCATTGGTAACCAAGGTAATTTGTAATGCCCTTCGTAAAAAGTCATATAGCTTGGAGCTCGAACTATAGCAATGCCATTACTATTTAAAACTCTATAAATCTCACTAAAGCACTTATCAACATCATTAACATGCTCAAAGGTTTGCCAGCTATCAACAACATCGAAAAAGGCCTTTTCAAAGGGTAGATGCTCACCTACCCCATTTCTAATTTGACTGCGCCATGCAGGGTCTAAGTCATAAACATCAAACTTCATGTCTATAAGCTCATGTTTCCAGCTTTCAGGTTCTACACCATAGGTATTAAATCCCTGTTTCAATGATTGCAAGACGTAACTACCACATCCCGCAGCCATATCAAGTACATTTAGCTCTTCGATATTCTTAGAATGAATTGATTTCAATAAAGCAATTCGATGGCTCTCCATCATATTCTCTTCACTACCCCATCGTTCAGTTAAAGCATCTAAGAACAGCTCATCAGCTTTTAAATTGTAAAATTTTGATTCTTGAACCAGATGCTTTTTCAGAAATTGAAATAGCTCTTTTTGCGTATTCACACTCATGCAGGGCAAATATAAAAATCTACCCTACAATAGTATATTTGCTTCTTAATCTAAAACTTAAGAGATGCATATAACCTATGCAAAAAAGTACTCGGTTAACCATGCTAAATGGGAAAGTTATAAGCTTTCAGAAGATTTTCATTTTGGAGTTAAGATTGCAAGTATCTTCCAGAATACTTTTAATGGTTACAGGGCTGAAGTATGGCAATTTAAGTTCTCAGATGAAGAGCAAATTTATATTCCATTGGTTAGAATAGCTTCCAGGCAGATGATTTCCAATAGCCTACCGTACAACTGGAACGGATGTTTATACTCATCTTCTGACCATAAAATCGCTCGTAAGATTGATTTACTGTCAAAAAAAATAGGTAGTAACATCCTGACCATGTCTTTCGCATCCCCACCGTATGAGCAATTGGATCTGCCAAAACTTTTTGATCGGCACATGAATATTAAATGTCTCAGTGTAAAGAGCTACTATACTGATCTATCAGCAGGCGATTTTGAAAAAATATTTCAAACCGATTTTTCTTCCACGACACGTAACCAATGCAGAAAAGCCTTGAAATCTGGTATTGACTTCAAGAAATCCAAAGACGAAGGGGACATATTAGCCTACTTTGAGCACTACATGCAAAATGTGAGTAAATGGCGAAAAGACTATAACTCTTACCCTTTAAACTTTTTTAAGGAGCTTATTCACCTTAACAAGGTAGATTTTTGGATAGCAAAAAAGGATGAAGCATTTCTAGGCGGAATAATTATACTAAAATATGAAAAATGGGTTTATTATTGGGCTGGTGTAGTGAATAGAGAGTTTTCTAAGCTTAGCGCTAACAACGGGCTTTTATATACAGCCTTACAACACTACACCCAAAATCATTATAAAATATTCGATTACGGCCCAAGTGAGGGACTGGAATCCGTTGAGAAATTCAAAGCTGGTTTTGGCCCTAAAGTAAGACGCCACTTTATGTTAATTTATCGGTCAAATTTCAACAAATATATCATCCATCCAATCAATTCAATCCTAGGGCGATAATGGGAAAGCTAAAATTCGTTTATAACTATTTAAGGAAAGAGCTAAGCGATATTCTGCATCTATACCAACTTCAGAAAAAGTTTCCCCAAGTCAAATTTGGAAAAAGGCTAGATATACAAAAAATTGACAAGGTTTCTTTCGCCCCTCATACCTCCATTGGCAACGACACAATCATAAATTGTGGCGGTGATTGGTCAGATGATAGAGGCTGGTTTGAATGTGGTAACAATGTTTTTTTTGGTCAAAAATGTGTAATATATTCGGCAGGAACCATCACTATTGGAGATAACGCATTAATTGCTGCAGGTGTAAGTATCTTGTCCCATCAGCACAGCTATTCTGACAGAACAAAAAACTACTATGAACAGGAGTCCGAATTTTTACCGGTAAAAATAGGGGATAATGTGTATATCGGTGCGAATGCAACCATTCTTCCAGGGGTGACTATAGGTGATGGCGCAATAGTAGGTGCAAATTCAGTAGTCACTAAAGATGTCCCCCAAAAAACTATGGTAGCAGGAGTGCCTGCTTTAAAGATTAAATCATTGTAGCTCATTCCAATAGTGTTTTACTAAGTCCTCAGCGCACTGTTTGACATCAAAATTTTCCAAAACATGACGCTTAGCATTATCCGAATATTCTTCGAATTCCTGTTGATTCATTTTGTAGAACGTAGTTATTGACTCAGCTAGGCCGCCTATGTCCTTCTCATCCACTAAAATGCCCGTTTTCTTATGAATGACTTCAGTTGGAATATCACAATGCTTGGTAGAAATTATAGGCATGCCAGTCGCCTGTGCATCTAACAAAACGATTGGGGCGCCTCCTTCACAATCCCTATCGCCAGAGTAGCAACTAGGATGGATGAACACATGATAATTGCTCATGAATTCATAAATGCGTGAAAAGTCCATTCGATCTATAAATCGAACCTTTTTTATGTGCTCTTTGGGGATAGTACTTTTGAAATAATCAGTCCTGTTGTCCTGATCCTCTCCAACCATAGTTAACGTCATATTTGGACAATCTTCAAGCGCACTGAGGAAAGCTTGAATGGCAAAGTACTGTCCTTTTTTCTCACGGAAAGCCGCTATTTGCAAAAGGTTTAATTCTCCGGATAACTTCTGCCTATTATAGAATGGAATTTGATTAGTGTTTACCCCTAACTTCGAGATTTTAACCTTATGCTTAGGACATCCCATATCCACCAACTTCTGACCTCCAAATGGCCCTTCAGCAAGGATAACATCTGCCTCTTGAAACAAATTGAGATACTTGGCCTTCCATTCGGGATACTTAAATGGAATTGATTCGTAATCATAACCATAAAAAGAGACAAAATATGGCACATCGATTAGCTTTTTAAACTTAAGATTTTCCCAACCGACATGAGCAAAATGGCAATGCACAATATCAACCTCAGATGCATATTTAGCAATAGAACCAGGGTAAAATACCTTGCGATAATACCGTATTAGCATATTTAACAGTTCCACTGCAATGCCTGTTGTCTGACTTTCCTTTAAATAGAATGGGATCAATTTATGTTTAGGAGGCCTGTAATATGTATTCCAGGCACTCAGAAATGTTTCCGTTTCAGGGATATTGTCAATTAAATTGTAAAACCATGGTATCGAATTTGGTTTCAAAGTATCTATTAAGTGAAGAACTTTTAAATCCATTTTTTTAATCTTGGCTGCACTCTTTTCATTATCGGAACCAGTACCTTTCTGCTAAAATTGTTATTGTAGTTACTTTCCCATTTATTGGAATAATAGCTAAATACCTCCTCTTTAGTTAACTCGTATAACACGGACATAAGCCCAACGTGGATATTGATTTGATAATAATCTGAAACGAGTTCCTCTTTCAACAAATCATATTTAGACCAATATCCTAAGTCATAATTTTTAACATTAGACTTAAGAGTATAGAGTGAATGGTCAATTAATTCTTTAACTTCTGCTGACCGGGTGATCCTGAAATAATCTATAAGACCTAAAACTGCATAAATGAAACCATTAAGAACATATGAACCTGTTTGGGAAGGATATTCTTCAATCCATAAATACCCTTTCTCATCTATTCTAATAACACCACCTTCCTGCGTATCGTACTTAAAAAGATTGATGGCAGCGTCGGGTATTGCCAGGTATTTTTCATCTCCTATTAGTTGATAAGCTCTTAGAAATAATGAAATGACCTGTCCTTGATACATTCCTGAAACCCAACCCTTTTTAAGATTGTACTTTTTATTTTCTATAGGTGAAGGCCAGATATATGTATCCTTAAATATTTCTTTGTTATTATGAAACCAGTCTAAAATTCTTTTTAGTAAAAAAGTATGATCATTTTTATGATCTATCATATCGTCATGAAGCATGAGCCCGTACTGAGCCAAATAAACGGGGTTATAAACCGCGTTTTTTCCAAATCCCAACATAGGCAAACCCTGTGAGTCAAACTGCCCAAACTGCTGACTTATGAGGTTACTAATAGCAGGCCGGAAATCCTGATAGTAACCTCCTAATTTACTTCCCCAGCTTATATTCCCTCTCCCAAAACGGATTGAATTATTAAGCTTTATGAGTTCAGGCTTTCTATCACTTATGTCGGTTTTCATAGAAGTCTCTAATTGCTTTTATTATAAAATCAACTTGCTTCAACTCAAGTTCATAATATAAGGGTAACCGTAAGAGGCACCCTGAGTACCTATCGGCATTTGGCAGTTCCCTTCCATCGTGTTTATCCTCAAAGTATAGAGAACTATGTAAGGACAGGTAATGAAAAACAGAGCTTATATTATATGTTTTCAGAAAAGAAATCAGATCATTTCTCTCATCCGCATCCCTACAGACCAAATAAAAGATGTGTGCATTATGACTACTATCATCAGGTATATTCGGAAGTTGAACACCTAAACTTTCCAAGAGTTCGAGTCCTTTGAAATATTTATTCCAAAGTTCATGTCTTCGTACTTGAATTTTATCGATTTCTTCAAACTGGCTATATAGTATTGCCGCCGTGAACTCGGATGCTAAAAAAGAAGAGCCAACATCAATCCATCCATATTTGTCTACTTCACCTCTAAAAAAGGCCGCACGATTGGTCCCTTTTTCCCATAATATTTCAGCTCTATCTATTAACTTTTTATTATTAATCATTATGCAGCCACCCTCCCCGCATACGATATTTTTTGTATCGTGAAATGAGAACGCTCCTATATCACCTATACTACCAAGAGGTTGGTCTTTATAATAGGCATCAATACATTGTGCAGCATCTTCTACAAGAAACAAGCCATGATGGGCGGCTATGAGCTTTAATCGATCCATATCACAGCAGATAGAGGCATAATGCACGATCACAATCGCTCTCGTTTTTTCATTAATTAATGATTCCAACTGATCTAAATCCAGGTTCGGTGAATCCGAAGCACTATCTGCAAAAACTAATTTTGCACCTCGAAGAAGAAAAGGGTTAGCAGTACTTACAAAAGTGTAAGAGGGAAGAATTACTTCATCGCCGGGTTGAATATCCATTAATAGACTGCTAAGCTCCAGGGCATCGGTACAAGAAGTGGTTAATAACACTTTTTCCAAACTATATTTAGTCTCGAGCCATTCTTGGCATTTCTTTGTATAAGAACCACCTCCGGATGTCTTGCCTGAAGTTATCACCTCTTCTATTTTGCCAGTTAGGCTTTTACTATAATAAGGCTTATTGAATGGAATCATTAGCTTTACTCCCGATTTAACCTGCAAATATGATAATTAAACTTTTGATGAATTAATGCTACTTCAAAAAATATGAAAATACTGTTTCTGACTCCATATCCATATGGGCAAGCACCTTCCCAACGCTTTAGGTTTGAGCAATATCTTAACGTTCTTTTGGACAACAATATGGATTATGAAATATACCCATTTATGGACAAAAAGATGTGGTTAGTACTCTATAAAGATGGCTTCGTTCTTCAAAAGATACTTGGCATAATGCTAGGTTTTCGAAGACGCATTAACACTATAACTAAAATTAGAAAAGCAGAATTCATCTTTATCCATAGAGAAACAACGCCCTTAGGCCCCCCGCTATTCGAAATATTAATTGCCAAACTTTGGCGAAAGAAGATAATCTACGACTTCGATGATTCGATCTGGCTAAAAGATCCTAATGAATCTAGTTTTATTTCAAAAATAAAATGGAAAAGTAAAGTTAAATATATATGCAAGTGGAGTTATAAAATAAGTGCTGGAAATAAGTAT
>JBCCLN010000092.1:0-14269 GCA_039026865.1 Bacteroidota bacterium
ATGAGGACTAAAAAAGAAGCGTTTAATCCCGAAATATTTCGGCTAAACCAAACCAAATTAAAAGAAAAACGAAGTAAAAGCCTTGAACAACAACTGGCTGCCCTAAAGAAGGCTGCTTAAGGTGGGTATAAGGTGGGTTAATGCGAGAGCTAATGGACATCCTTATAGATAACCACCGGAGTCATAAGCCGTGAAAAACAATTAAAAAATCTATTTATGAAGAAATAGAAATCCTTTTCAGGGCACCTCTAAAAACTCAGTTCAAGAATTTGAAGTAGCGATTTTTCCGGAGACAAAGCGTCAAAAACGGAGTTTAGCAGCGTTAAATAAGTATTTTGATAACGAAGTATCAAGAAAAAAGATCATCTCAAAAATTGAAAGTGGGTTTTTAGAGGTGCCTTTCAATATCTACCTAAAATATTTCTGAGAATACACAAGCTTAACTATAAAGTCTTTTGGCAAGGCCAAATCAAAAAAAAGTACAGTCATCATAGACCTCTGTTTTTGTGATGAGCGAAAGCATTTGAAGGATTTGAAAGCGTAATCTGTATTCGAAACAGCAGGTTGGAAAAGGAGTATACTGAAAATCCAATACTACATCAGTAGTCATACCAAAGAGGTAGGAGAATTCAATAATTTGATAAGGGATTATTAGAGATGTAGGGTCTAATTCCAAATTAAGAGAAGTGCTAAATTTTTAAATGTATTTGTCCTAAGAGAAAATCGTTTTTAAGTTGTTATTTTAAGAATTATCTTTATACTATGAAAAACTTATGGGTATTTATTGGATTAGTTGCATTTGGTTGCAGTTCTGAATCTGAAGTTCCTTTTGAACCTGAAATACTAGCGGAAGCAGAAATCTTCTCACTGGAAAAAATGGGAGATGATCAGTACACGTTACTTGAAAGCACAGTAGGCATTGCAAGATTTGCACAAGATGGGGAAGTTGTTGAGCTAAGGATCTCCCTTGAAGGAATGGTCCCAAATACTTCCAAAGCAGTACATATACATAATGGTTTTGTGGAAACGCCAGGTCGGCATTGGAATCAAGGTTCTTTTTATGCTGCTTGTAATGAAAGAAGCTTAGGCAAGGCTTGGGCGAAACCATTTTTTGGAGATGTTGGAAACGTAGCAATAAATGATAATGGAAGCGGAGAATTCATTTTAAGAACGGACTTATGGCGCATTAATTCCGGAGATGAAAAGGATTTATTAAATAAAGTTATTATTGTTCACGAAAATCCTCAAGATTTTGTTGAAGAGTGTAACCCATTTCATGATCACACTCATGCTCACTCTAATCCTAAGATTGGTGGAGGAACCATCGTTTTGCTAAGCGACATACCAATTAATGAGCAATCTTTTGTAAAACCGGAACAGATGCCTGATTTTCTAATATGTAAATAGCAAATATTTTATATAATATCTATGGTTTAATAACACACTCATATAAGTAATCTTTTAGGTCTGCAACCAAACATAAAAGGTTTTAAAACATTCCCGAACTATAATCTTTGATAGGATAGATAGAAAATACACTTAAGTAGCACCAATTCAACCATATTAGATCTAAGAACAAACTTTTCTTAAAAAGATAAGGGTTGAGTCAAAAACTTATTCTAAAAATTATCAAAGGTCTTTTTCAGATGGAGTTGGCAAGATTTATAAATGCTGGATTTTACTTGTTAGTACACAGTTGAACTGGTGTTTGATATAGCAAGCTTACTCAAAAATTGAAAAGAGCGCCGAAAGAGATAAGAAAATTATTAACTAATAATCAGATTATATTTGTGATGTTTCAGGGGCTATAGCTCAGTTGGCTAGAGCGCTACACTGGCAGTGTAGAGGTCATGGGTTCGAATCCCATTAGCTCCACTCCTATTTTTTTATCACTCTCCTAAAGTTCTTCACATTCTTTCGATAATAATCACTTAGCAAATTGGATTCTATAACCCCACTCGATGAAGAGGCATGCAGAAACAAGATTTTATCCTTGTCAATATGTGTAATCATACCACTATGGAACCACTTGTTGCCTTTTTTCTTAAACTTAAAATAAACCAGATCTCCCTCATACATACTTTTCCAGCTTCGCTTTTTGCCAACTTTGGATTGCTTTTTCGCTGTTCTGGGTAAATTTACTCCAATTGACCTATAGGAGTTTTGAATCAATCCTGAGCAATCAATTCCGGATTTATTAGTGCCTCCCCATTTATATGGCGTGCCCATGTAGGACCTACCTGTCATGATAACTTTCTTGATATCTTGCCTTCGTTGTTCTTTCTTTTTTTGCGCGATACAGTAAATTGAAACTCCCTGAATCAATAAAATAAATAGCAAGTATCTTAAATATTTCATCTGTATAAATTTTAAACTAAGTCTCCCTTTTTTGGGGCATGCATGCAAATTCCCTTATCCATAGATTTGAAGATCTTGGGGAGAGTTGATTCAAGTAATTGATTTCTATTTGTTTAATATTCATTCTGAATGATTTTTGATTCCTCAAATTTGGGGAACAATGTTGTCATCTTATTCAAAATCAATTACCTCTTATTCCACGTGTTACATCATCTCAATGAATAACATCCAAATTTTTCCATCTAACTTCCTCTCAAGTAGCAATTCATTATTCCATATGGGATGTAAGTGCTATGCTTAATCTCCGATTACTATTTCAAAGCCCTGACTGATTTTTCAATCAGGGTTTTACATTCCATCCAAAATTCGGGTAAGGGATCCAATCACCATTAAATTCGTCGCTTACATTGTTGCCACCCAAAAGTTAGCAGCTCTGTGTTACTTTTACAATGTCTTGAAATTCGGGTTAACCAGCCAGAAAAAAGGTTCAATGAAAAACTTTTGCTTGATAAATGGTAATTTTCGTCTATGCGCTCTGAGGTTTTGAAAGGTTTCGAATCTATGTCACATGGTTGGTATTACCCTGCAATCTATCCACATTTAGTTTGATCTGCGAGCTTACCAAAAAAGGGAAAACAGTAATAAATCAAACTTTTCCGTAGACGAACCAAATTAAAATTAGCTCTTCCTTACTTTTATTCATCACTCTTGGTGTCCAAAAAATGATCATGCCGGTTTCATGTTTAGGTAGTGTCTCTAAGAAAAGACGAAAAACACGCTTACTGACACCTGTAGCTTTGTTTTTTAGCAAAGACAATGAATCGAATCTATTTATACTATGGAATCAATTTCTCCAATTTCTCAAAAATTCATCTGAATCTTGAATGATTTGAAGGTAAACCTGTGATCATTTGTACGTTGAAATTTCAAAAAAACATACTCTATGAGCTAAAAACATCGTTTTACTTCAAAACGTACTGTTTTCTAAGAGACATTAGGTAGTCTATTTTCTATTACACACATGAGATTTGCCATAAGCTGCATCAATGGACCGATTTATCCTGTAAGCTCATGTTTGCCTTTGAATTCTTATACTCATTTGATGTTTTTTATATTATTTACCTAACCACGAATTGAACATCCATTGGGTTTTCTCATGCGAATTCACCAATGCGACCATCATGTCTTCCGTTTCATTATCGCCAACCTCAGCAGCTAACTCTTTTACCTTATTTTCTTGAGCCAATAATGTAGTTAAATTAGCTACGATCATTTTTACTAATGCTTCATCTTGAGATTCACCTTTTACTGACTTGATATTTGATTTTTCCAAATAAGTCTCAAGAGTATGATCCGGTTGGTTTCCGATAGTTAGGATTCGTTCTGCTATTTCATCAATATTTGTGAGTGCTTCAGTATATAACTCTTCAAACTTGGCATGAAGCTCAAAGAAACGCGGACCTTTGATATTCCAGTGTGCACCTCTGGTATTTTGATAGTAAATATGAAAGTCTGACAAAAGTTGGTTTAATTCTTTATCTAATCTATTTTCCATTATGAAAAATTTTATTCTGTTTATATAATTATTTATTCAATAAACAGAATAAATCAAGGTTTTGTTCGTCTTTTCCTTTGAGTATAAAATCTTCTTGATTGATACACGAAACAAGCTCATCATTCGCGGATTTTAGCTTTTTTCGGTTTAATCTGTTAAGTACTTCATAGGGTTTTTTTAGAAATGAGGCTGGAAGTCGATGCTGTAAGTTGAAGATGTCATACCTCATGATTCTATTTACAGATTTACGATTTCTTTCATGGTATTCCATTATTCTTTCACTTCCTGCTATGCCTTTCACTTCCACATTGGAAAAATATTTTTCGCATATAGATGCTAATTGATCTGCAGTATACTCCCTGATGTGCCACGGATTTCTGGATAATGTCATTTTAACGTTTGGAGTTGTAATTAAGGCTCTACCTTCTGGTTTCAATACTCTACATATTTCCTCCACGAAATCCTCATCTTTTTTAATGTGCTCAATCACTTGAAAGGCGATGATTGTGTCGAACTGGTTATTCTGAAACGGGAATGGTGGAAATACTCCTTTTATAAATTTATATCCTGGATGTTTAATCCTTAGCTGTTCAATAATGGGTTTTATCTTGTCAATACCTGTGTAAGAGGTAGCACGTGGAGCTAAAAGCTCTACTCCTCTTCCTTCTCCACATCCCAGTTCTAACAAGTCTCCTTTAATATATGTTTTTGCGTGATAGTATGCGCTAAGCAAGCGTTGATGAATTGGGTTATCCGAGGGAATTTTATCAGAAGTTATTTCAGTAGTGTATACACTCATCACAAGTTTTACTCTAGATTAAGAAATTACAAAGAAATCAATTAACCTATAATTCGGGATGTAATTATTGAGAAAAGAGGAAGAAGCTGATTTAGAGTCACTGATTCAAAGCCTGTAAATTCTATTGCTCGGATTTTTGTGAAACGTAATTAGGTAAATTTCGGGTGTCTTACACTCAATTACTTAGATCAAAACGACCTATCCTTCATTAGGCTAAGCGGAGTTAGCAGCATTATTTTGGTGATCTACAATAAAACAATATGCTTTTGATTGCTTGTATATTTTATTGAGTATATCCTTAAATTAAGAAGGTTAATTAGCAAATTTGGGGCATTATGAAAGTGCAGTGCATTCTTTTTTCCCTTTTCATATGTTTTTCAATGATAGGAAGCGCAATCAATTTTTCACAGGTAAATATTGCATGGCAATATGATATAAACGCACCGCTCCGGTTTTCACATCGAGTTATTTCAGATGGTGAAAAAATCAGCGTTTTCCTTAGAATTAAGGCAGATTCATTGTATAAATGGAATTATGATTTTTTTATACAGGATGGGTATGAAACTGAAAATCATGAAGGGATTACCCCAGTTAAAATAGACACATTATTGGATATTAAAGATCAGGTCGTGGTTAGATTAGATGTAACTCGAGAGGTTCCTGACATACTGGTCATTCAAATATCAAGGTTCGAAGAATATTATTATTATGATATTGGTCTAAAAATTGGAAAACTTTCCTTCCCATCTATTTACCCCATAGACAAAGAAGGCTTACCTATTTTTGAAAATTTTATTAATCGTTCGGGATTCAAGTGGGCGAATAATCATTCCTTTTATGTGATGAAATATGAGGATTTAGCTGGTCCGGCAGACCCTCCAATGGAAGATATGAAACCTTTAGCTCCTAAAGCGGATCTTGATACATCTTTTCTTTTCAGAGATTCCATAGAGTTTGAAGAAAAGCATTTTTATACGGTCAGAAAGGACTCCCTAGCTTCCACAGGAGTTACTATCTTGAGAACTCCCCCATACTATCCTGAATACAGGAAGCTTACTGAACTAGTAGAATCTATGCTTTATTTAACCAGTGAAGCAGAGACGAAATCATTACTTAATTCAAAAGATTTGAAGAAAAGCTTTGACTCATTTTGGATCAATAACTTTAATACCAAACCACGTGCAAGAAATGCAATTAGAACATATTATAACAACGTAGAGAAAGCCAACAAGCTTTTTACGGATTTTAAAGACGGATGGAAAACTGATAGAGGAATGATATTGATTGTTTTTGGCAAGCCAGATGAGGTTTATCGCACCAATAGCCTTGAGGAATGGTATTACGATTCAGGTGAATTATTTGAATTCACTATTATCTCCTCTTTCTTTTCATCAAGAACCTACACGTTAAGAAGAAATAAGGCAATGGAAGAAAACTGGTATCGGCAAATAGCTTCAATTCGTAAAGGAATAAATGAATAAAAGATCGGATATTATTTATGGTATCAGGACAGTCATTGAAGCTTTAAAGTCTGGTCAACATTTGGAACGAGTTTTTATTCAAAAAAACCTGAAAGGAGATCTTTACAAGAAACTCATGTTGGAGTTACATCTTACACCTACTCCTATTTCCAAAGTACCCCCAGAAAGGATTAATAAATTTACAAGAAAGAATCATCAAGGAGCCGTTGCAATTATTTCGCCAATACAGTATCACACTCTAGACCAGTTAGTTCCCAGGCTATTTTTGGAGGGAGAAAACCCTCTTATAGTGGTATTAGATGAAATTACAGATGTACGTAATTTTGGTGCAATAGCCAGGACGTGTGAATGCCTAGGGGTTCATGGCATCGTCATCCCAATTAAAGGAAGTGCTCAAGTGAATGAAGATGCAGTTAAAACTTCGGCCGGCGCATTAAATTATCAGACAGTGTGCCGTGAAAATAATCTGGTAGAAGCGGTTAAATTTCTTCAAGAATCAGGACTTCAAATTGTTGCTTGTTCCGAAAAGACACAAAATCATTTAAATGAGATGGATTTCACAGGGCCCACGTGCTTAATGCTGGGTTCCGAAGAAAAAGGAATATCTCAAGCGTTAATGGATATTTCCAATAGGATTGTAAAGATTAAAATGAGTGGGAAAATAGCTTCGTTAAATGTTTCAGTTGCGGCAGGAATGGCACTTTACGAAATACAACGTCAACGATGCTAAATGTATTTTTCACCTTTCTCTGTTCTAACGTCCGTAATAAATTCTCTAAATACCGATGAATCATCTTTTTTACATATCAATAGCACATCTTCAAAATCAGCTATCAGAAAACCACTTGCACCCTGAACTACTACAACTTTATCTTTTTTAGCTTTAATATAGTTATCTCTAGAATCATATAGTATTGCATTAGCTTCAACTACATTGTCATTTTCGTCTCTTTTTTTTATTTCATGAAGTGCATTCCAGGATCCTAAATCTGACCAACTAAAATTACCGGGAACTACATATACATCATCTGACTTCTCCATGATCGCATAATCAATGGATATACTTTTGCATTGACTATAAGCTTGTTGCACAAAGCTTTTTTCTTCTTTAGTATAATAATAAGGTAGCCCATCAGCAAAGACTTTTGCAAGCTCTTCATCATACTTCTCGAAGGCATTGACAATAGCCCCTGCCGACCAAATAAATATTCCGGAGTTCCATAAAAAATCCCCACTTTCTAAAAATTTAGCTGCTAATTCTGATTCCGGTTTTTCTGTGAACGTTTTTACTTTTTTAATACGGTTTCCGGGATTACTATGGTATTGAATATATCCATATCCGGTTTCTGGTCTATTAGGGCGAATACCTATGGTCAATAGTTTTTCGTTTTTTTGGACAGCCTGCGTTGCAATTTGAACAATATGATGAAATTCTTTCTCCTTGAATATTATGTGATCAGAAGGACTAACCACAAGCGTTGCGTTTTGGTCTTTTTTAAAGATTTTATAGGAAGCATAAGCTATGCAAGGTGCTGTGTTTCTTTTCTGTGGTTCCAAAAGGACTTGATTTTCACTGATTTCAGGAAGCTGTTCCTTTATTATATTCTTATATTTATCATTAGAAACTATCCAAATTTTGTCAGAAGTGGTAACTTCAAGAAATCGATCAAAAGTCATTTGAAGTAATGATCTACCTGCGCCTACCACATCAAGAAATTGCTTAGGTTTAGTGTCTCGACTATAGGGCCAGAAACGGGTTCCGCTTCCACCTGCCATAATCACTACATAAACATTTGTACTCATAAAATTTTGGATAGAATTTTATAATAGAAAAGATAAGTATATGCACAAATATAATCTCATCTAAATGCGAACACGATTAGGAGAACCCTTGCTTGTTGATTTGTTTGGCAAGAAGGATTTAATTAACTTTTATTTACATCCAAATGGAAACAAACCTTAAAGTAAGTATTAAGGATAACCTTAAAAGAGTATTTGGTTATGATAAATTCAGAGGAAAACAAGAAGATATCATTAATCATCTGTTAGAAGAAAAAAATACCTTCGTAATAATGCCCACCGGAGCAGGCAAATCACTTTGCTATCAGCTGCCTGCAATAGTAAAGGATGGCACTGCGATTGTTATTTCTCCTCTCATTGCCCTGATGAAAAACCAGGTTGATCAAATGAATGCTTTGGGTGTTCACGCGAGGTTTTTAAATTCTACACTCACAAGATCTGAAAATGCCAGAGTTAAGAAAGACACGATTAATGGCATTGTAAAACTTCTTTACGTAGCGCCAGAGTCACTTACTAAGGAAGAAAATATCGCTTTTTTAAATCAATCAAAGATTTCATTCGTCGCTATCGATGAAGCACACTGCATTTCAGAGTGGGGTCATGATTTTAGACCCGAATACAGAAGAATTAAAGATATCATCTCTCAACTTGGCAACATACCTATGATTGCTTTAACTGCGACGGCTACTCCAAAAGTTCAGCTAGACATACAGAAAAATCTTTCTATGGACAACGCTAAGCTGTTCAAGTCTTCTTTCAATAGAACTAACTTATACTATGAGGTTCGTCCTAAAAAAAATGCTAAAAAACAATTGATAAAGTTTGTAAAGAATCACAAGGGAGAGTCCGGTATTATCTATTGCCTTAGCAGGAAAAAAGTAGAAGAGATTGCAGAATTTCTTAAAGTAAATGATGTAAAAGCCGCACCTTATCATGCAGGTATGGAAGCGAAGGAACGAATAAAAAACCAGGATGCCTTCCTCAATGAGGATATGGATGTAATTGTGGCTACCATAGCGTTCGGAATGGGTATCGATAAACCAGATGTTAGGTTTGTTATACATTATGACGCTCCCAAATCAATCGAAGGATATTATCAAGAAACGGGTCGCGCAGGAAGAGATGGAATAGACAGCAACTGTCTTATGTTCTACTCCTATAATGATATACTCAAACTAGAGAAGTTTAATAAAGACAAAGCGGTAACAGAGAGGGAAAATGCAAGGCATTTATTAGACGAAATGGCTTTTTATGCGGAGTCAGCAATCTGCAGAAGGAAACAGCTACTTCACTATTTCGGGGAAGAATACGAAGAAGATAATTGTGGTCAATGCGATAACTGTGTACACCCTAGGGAGCGGTTTGAAGGTAAAGAAATGATTGAAATCGTAGTTCAGGCAGTAAAACAAACCATCGAAAGATTTGATATTGATCATCTTGCCGCGGTGATTGTTGGGAAATCTACTCAACATGTGAAGAGCTACGGTCACCATAAGCTTAATGTTTTTGGGAGAGGGAAAGAAATTGACAAAACAGAAGACTTCTGGAAATCCATTATTCGTCAAACTTTATTGCATGAATTTTTAAAGAAGGATATTGAGAATCCTGCTGTATACAAGGCTTCTAAAAAAGGAGAGAGGTTTTTGGAGGACCCATATTCTCATAAATTATCTATAGACCATAAGTATGAATCTGAAGGTGAGGAAGAAGAGAGTGATCGAGTGCCGGTAAATTCCGCAGCTTACGATAGGGTCCTCTTCGGTATGCTTAAAGCCTTACGGAAGGATATAGCGCACCAAGAAGATCTCCCACCTTATGTTATTTTCAGCGATCCGTCTATGGAAGAGATGGCTACTTTGTATCCTACGTCCATGGATGATCTTAAGCAGATTGTAGGTGTGGGTGAAAGTAAGGCCAGGAAATTTGGCCAACCATTTTTGGAATTAATAGAGGATTATATTGAAGAAAATGACATCATCACTGCTTCGGACGTATTAGTGAAAACTTCGGGGAAGAAATCCGCTAACAAAATCTATATTATCCAGCATATTGATCAAAAAATGGATTTTGAAGAGATTGCAGAAGCTAGGAATATGACCTATGAGCAAGTGATAGAGGAGGTAGAAAACATCTGTTATTCAGGCACTAAACTGAACATCAACTATTATATTGATCAACTTTTAGATTACGAAAGGCAAGATGATATTTATGATTATTTCTTAAATGCAGAATCCGATAGTTTAAAAGATGCTATGGAAGAATTAAGTGACTATTATTCAGAAGATGAAGTACGATTGATGCGTATTAAATTCATGTCTGAATATGCCCATTGATTCTATTTTTTATAGAAGTAAGATACCTTGAACATATTCACCAATTCTTAAAAGACTCTTATGAATGTTTTGATCCTTGGCTCAGGTGGTCGTGAACATGCTCTGGCATGGAAGATAAAGCAAAGCCCAAAATGTGGTAGCTTATTTGTTGCACCGGGTAATGGAGGCACAAATGAGATTGTTACCAATCTTGCTGTTGATATCAAAAGGTTTGAACAAGTAGCTGCAACAGTTAAAGAAAACGATATCGAATTGCTTTTAGTAGGACCTGAAGATCCCTTGGTCCATGGCATAGTTGATTTTCTCAAAGAAGATAAGGAGCTTGGTGACCTTAAAATTATAGGGCCGACTGTGGAAGGGGCAAAGCTAGAAGGGAGTAAGGAATATGCGAAAGAGTTTATGAAAAGACATAATATTCCAACAGCTAATGCAAAAATAGTTACTAAAGAAAACTTGGAAGAGGTTTCTAAATACATGGAACAGCTAGATCCTCCTTATGTATTAAAAGCCGATGGCCTTGCAGGTGGCAAAGGAGTCACTATCACTGAAGAGTTGATAGAAGCAAGAAGTGTTCTTCATAATTTGATAGAAGATAGAAAATTTGGCAATGCAAGTGAAAAAGTACTTTTAGAACAATTCCTAGAGGGAATTGAGGTTTCATTTTTTGTGCTCACGGATGGAAAAGATTATCGCGTACTTCCTGAAGCCAAAGATTACAAGCGAATAGGGGAAAAAGATACTGGGCTTAATACAGGAGGTATGGGAGCGGTTTCACCTGTTGTCTTCGTTGATAACGCATTTAAAGAAAAAGTAAATAAACGAGTCATTAAACCCACCATTGATGGATTAAAAAAAGACGGAATAGATTATTGTGGATTCATTTTTTTCGGGCTGATCAATGTTAATGGAGACCCTTTTGTGATTGAATATAATGTGAGGATGGGAGATCCGGAGACGGAGGTAGTGCTTCCGCGAATCAAGAATGATTTTTTAGATTTATTGGTAGCAACGGCTGATAGGAAGCTCGTTGATACAGAAGTTGAGTATGAAAAATTCACCGCTTCTACGGTAGTTTATGTTAGTCAGGGCTACCCTGGGTTTTATGAAAAAGGGCATGAAATAACTGTTGGGAATGTAAAAACAGTACTTCCTTTTCATGCTGGTACTGCCATCAAAGATGGAAAGCTAGTGACGAACGGAGGAAGGGTGATGGCCCTTACAGGTTTAGGAAAAAACCTGGGAGAAGCACTCAGCAAATCCTATACCGGAGGAAAGGAAATTAGCTGGGAGGGGAAGAAATTTCGTCAGGATATTGGATTTGACCTGAAAGCTCTGGGTCAATAGGATGCCAAATTCCAATCGAATGAATTAGTTTAGGGAAATTATGGGATGTATTAATTGTGGAACGAATGGATTTGCTGGATGCAATAACAATGGCCATTGTGTATCAGGTGGGTGCAATAAACTAAATGTATTTGATTGGTTGTCTAATATGGATACCCTAACATTGCGTCGATTTGACGTGGTAGAAGTTCGATTTAAGAATGGCCGCAAAGAATTTTACAGAAATTCAAGCAAACTTGATATTGTTACCGGTGATCTCATAGTTGTGGATGTGCCAAATGGGCACCATATAGGATATGTATCTCTTCAGGGAGAATTAGTTAGATTACAAATGTTGAAGAAGGGGATTCAAGACGATCATTTAGTAAGAGGGATATATCGGAAGGCGACTACTCGAGACTTAGAAAGATGGGAAAAGGCGCGAAACCGAGAGTATTCAGTGATGTATAGAACAAAGGAGATTATCCTGGAAACTGAACTGGAAATGAAACTCACCGATGTAGAATTCCAGGCAGATGGAGGAAAAGCTACCTTTTTCTACTCCGCAGAAGGAAGAGTAGACTTTCGTCAGCTCATTAAAATTCTTGCTGAAGAGTTTAAGATACGCATAGAAATGCGCCAGATAAGCGTACGACAAGAAGCAGGAAGAATTGGAGGCTTGGGTGTGTGTGGAAGAGAACTATGTTGCAGTACTTGGTTAAGCGAATTTAAAAATGTATCTACTTCTGCAGCACGCTACCAAAATTTGTCACTTAATCCTAATAAACTATCCGGGCAGTGTGGCCGGTTAAAGTGCTGTTTGAACTATGAACTGGACACTTATACAGAAGCTTTAAAAGATATTCCGGAGATGGATGAGCCGCTCCTAACCAAACGGGGTAAAGCGCATCTTCAAAAAACCGACATTTTTAAAAAAATCATGTGGTTCGGCTATGATGATGATAATAACTGGCATGCAGTTGATGTCAAGCGCGTAGAGGAGATACAATTAATGAATAAGAGAGGCAAAAAACCCTTCAGTTTATCAGAAAATGAGTCGGCCGCAGAAAAAGTAGAAACATCCTCCATTAATAGTGATTTGGAAGCGATAGACAAGAAATTTAACGTAAGGATCAACAACAAAAATAAAAGAAAGAAGAGTCGATTTAAGGAGAAGAAAAAACAAGAAAAGAACAGTTAATGAAGCATTTCTCAGTGATTATTCTGAGTGTTTTTATCCTATCATGTGATTCTACAAGGGTTTACGACGATTTTAATGATCTGGACGATGCTTACTGGCATGTAGACTCGGTGCAGCATTTCTCTTTTCAGATAAAAGATACTTTAAAAAGGTATAATATCTATGCTACTTTCAGAAATTCCTCTAGTTATCCGTTTTACAATATTTATTTTCAATATTCACTAAAGGATTCATCTGATAACACCTTAGAAGAAAAACTAACAGAATTCAACTTATTTGATCCTAAAACAGGTAAGCCACTTGGAAGCGGTCTTGGAGACCTATTTGATCATACTTTTACTTTAAAAAAAAATCATACTTTCAAAGAAACAGGTGAATATAAGCTTGCGCTCCAACAGTTCATGCGAATGGATACTTTACCTTTTATTCTTTCGGTAGGCGCTAGAGTTGAATTCTCCGAATAAGCTGGGTCTTCCTGGAGTTGAGTTCATTTATGATTTTGCAATTTTTAGGCGATATACCAGTCAGGGTTTCAAAGAAATTTGAAATGAATTTGATTGAGTTTTTCTCTGAAAACTGAACTACAAGTATCTCTCCCATGATTGAATCTCTCCGACTTCTTATTTAGTGTCTCTAAGAAAACAGTATCTTTTGAAAGAAAACGATGTTTCTCGCTTATAAAGCATGTTTTTATAAGATTCCGATGCACAGATAGTCATTGAATCTATTTGAGAGATTCTAATGAAAATGCAATAAAACCACGGGTTCACTTTCAATTCATTTAAAATTAAGATGAATTTTTGAAAAATTGATAGAACGATTCTAAAGGATAAAATCGATTCTATTGAGTCTTTTGCTAAAAAAACTACGTTATAGGATTCAGTAGCGTATTTTTCGTCTTTTCTATAGACACTATTTAGTGTCTCTAAGAAACCTGGATTTTTGGTTCAAATCTAGGCTTTCAGAATTTCAAAAACGTAGTTCACTGGTCGTAAATGAGGCTTTTGAAATTTTGAGTAACGAAGAGTTTGGCCAAAAGGCGGATTTTTCAAAAGATTCTAAAAAGTTAATTTGATCACAATACGCCTATTCTCCTGATGATTGGCTTCACTGCAATCTTCCTCTTTACAGCTATTGAATGTTCGAGTTTCACCAAAATCTGAAGTTTTGATTCTCGATTTATCTATTCCATTTTTGACTAGATAATTCATGGCAGATTTAGCCCGTCTTTTCGCTAAGCGATCATTATAGCCCAGAGACCCTCTTACATCCGTATGGCTAGCCAGATCAACTTTAGCATCCATATTTACTTCCATGAACGCGACCAACTCATTCAGGCCAGCCGCAGCGTCCTCACGAATGTTATACTTATCAAAATCATAAAAGATATTTTCTAAAACTAATGTCTCTCCTATCATA
>JBCCLN010000093.1:0-14254 GCA_039026865.1 Bacteroidota bacterium
AATCCTTTGAAAAACTCGCCTTTTGGCCCAACTCTTCGTTACTCAAAATTTCAAAAGCCTCATTTACGACCAGTAAACTACGTTTTTGAAATTCTGAAAGCCTCGATTTGAGCCAAAAATCCAGTTTTGCAAAGGATTCTAAAACACACGGCAGAAGATCTCCGGTTGCTTTAGAAGCACTCAAGCGGGTGGCGCTTTTCCGCCATTAGAAGTTCGTGTCTGCCCTGAAAAAGCAGCGCACCACTCTCTTCGATGGATTCTAGGTATTAATTTCAATCCCCAGAGTATCTCCTAGAACTGCTTAACCCGAAAAATTCGGGTGTTATTCATTGAGATGATGTAACACGTTGAATAAGAGATTATTGATTTCGAATGGGATGCCAAAATCGTTCCCCAAATTTGAGGAACCAAAAATCATTCAGAATGAACATTAAACTACTGTAAATCAATTACTTGAATCAACTTACCACTATTTTTGGTGAATAATGCGGGCTAGTATGGCTGAATAGTAATGTTTACATTGGAATCTCTACAATATCATACTGAAGATGGATAAATTTATGGAAATTCCAAGTGGCCATTGCAAATAAACTTACACACATGAAAACATTCATTGAGGTAGAAGGGCTAAACATGAATAGGCCAAGTGAAAGACCTTCCAAATCCAATTGGAAAATTGAGATGATTAAGAAGGGACTGGGCCTTTTACAATACGCTTCTGCTAGAAAATCAGCAGAAATCATTTGGCATTACTTTACAATGCCGGGTAAAACCAAGTTCACTCAAAACCAACTAGATATTTTACGTGATGCTGAAATAAATCAAATGTCTTACAAAGGAGATATCATTAAAACATACCAGTGGGGGATCACAGGCCCTAAAGTATTACTTTGTCATGGATGGAGATCAAAAACCGCCGATTTTAGAAAAATGATTATTGCCTTTCGAGCACAAGGCTATCTAGTAGAAGGACTTGACTTACGTGCACATGGAAATTCGCAAGGAACGCATACTGCCCTTCCAGAATACAGGGATATACTGAAAAGTTATATAGCTAAAAATGGTCCTTATAATGTAATCATTGGATATTCTATAGGAGGACTAGCCTCTGGAGTCGCTTTAAGCGAACTTGGAGAAAAGTTTCAGCCAAACCATTTCTTTGTTATTGCAAGTCCGCCATATGCAAGGTATCTTTTTAAAGATCTGATACAGAATGTAGGATGTAACAAAGCCGTTTATGAATCAATATGTCAATTGGTAAAAGAGATCTATGATCAACCTATCGATTATTTTGACTTAAGAATAAAGCAACAAGCTATTAAAAACATTGATACCCATCTGCTTTATTGTGAAGATGATCAAATCATTGCTTTTCAAAAGGGTCTTGAGCTGGAAGAATGCTGGTCACATGCATCGTTTGTACACGCCAAAGGACTTGGACACTATAGGATCATAGCAAATGAAGCGATCATTGATTATATACTCGGGAAAACGAATTGCTAAAAATTCAAAAAAAAGGAAATACAATTGAATTTTGCTTTAGTTTTTATGAAAAAACAAAGAAATATTTAAATTTTTCTAATATTTAAATTTTTTAAGTGTTTTAAAACTCTTTTTCCCTCATTTTATTAGTATTTTGTAAGGTTAAATAAAACAAAATACCAGTATGGGAATGTATGAAAGTACTTTAGAGCACGACGCATGTGGGATAGGATTTATAGCCAATACTAACGGAAAAAGAAACCACAGAACTCTAGCCGATGCTATAACGATGCTTGAAAATATGGAGCATAGAGGAGGTGTGGGTGCAGAGCCAGAAACGGGCGATGGTGCAGGTATTATGACAGAAATTCCTTATGATTTCTTTGATCAGGAATTGGCAAAGCATAAGGCATTGTTAACGCCTAGGTCTTATGGTCTGGGCATGTTATTTCTTCCTAAACCTCAATGGGAAGAGTGTTTGAGTGAATTTAAAGAACTTGCCAAGTCGTTTCAATTTAAAATTTTTGCCCAGCGAGAAGTTCCGGTAGAAAGTCTCCACGTTGGACCAACGGCGAGAGAAAGTGAGCCTATAGTCATGCAAGTTTTTCTCAAACAAGGCGATCTTGCCGAGAAAGATCTTGAAAGAAAATTGTATGTGCTCAATAAGTATGCTTCTCACCAGCTATCTGCCAAGTTTGATGAGTTTTACATCGCTTCACTTTCTTGCTATAAGGTAGTTTACAAAGGACAATTGAGAACAGACCAGTTAAGGGCTTATTATCTGGACCTTCAAAATGAGCAGTTCAAATCTGCTTTTGCTATTATACACTCTCGTTTTTCAACAAACACCTTTCCAAAATGGAGCCTTGCTCAGCCATTTCGCTATGTGGCACATAATGGTGAAATAAATACTATTCGGGGTAACGTGAATAAAATGAAAAGTAAAGAAGCATTGCTTGAGTCCCCGTATTTTTCTAAAGATGAGCTTAAAAAGCTACTTCCTATCTGTGACACTAAATTTTCAGATTCTGCGAATCTTGATGAATTGATCGAATTGTTAGTCATGGGTGGCAGATCTCTTCCTCATGCATTAATGATGCTAGTTCCTGAAACTTGGCAATATAACCAGAGCATGGATGAAAAAACCAAGGCTTTTTACAAATACAATGCTTCAATTATGGAACCTTGGGATGGTCCCGCTGCCCTTTGTTTCACGGATGGAGAAGTTATTGGCGCTACTCTTGATAGAAATGGGCTAAGGCCTTGCAGATACACCATCACCTTTGATGACCGACTAATCTTGTCAAGTGAAACAGGTGCGTTACCCATTGACCAAAAAATCATTAGAAAGAAAGGAAGACTACAACCCGGTAAAATGATTGTAGCTGATCTGGAAAACGGGGTTATAAAATTTGATCATGAGTTAAAGCAGGAAATTGCTGATTCTAAGCCCTATAAAGATTGGATCAATAAACATCGGATTAAATTAAAGTTTCTTCCAGGACCGTTTAGTGACCCAAAATATTTATCCGATCAAGAAATCAAAAAATATCAATTAGCGAATGGTTGGTCCAGAGAATCAATCGATAAGATCTTACTTCCTATGAGTTTGCAAGGTAAAGAGCCTATTGGAAGTATGGGGTTAGAGATACCGATTTCAGCATTAAGCGAATTTCCACAACATACTTCGCATTATTTTAAACAGTTTTTTGCTCAAGTAAGTAATCCTCCTATAGACCCTATACGAGAGCGTTTAGTAATGTCACTTTTTACGAGGTTAGGGGGAGGCTCTAATATACTCACGGAAGAACAATCTCATTGTCATCAGGTGCATATTACCAGACCCATCCTTAGGCCTCCTACCTATCAAAAGGTGCTCGAATTAGAAAATCAGGGATTCAATCATGAAATTATTGATTGCACTTTTTCAGTTAATGATACACTCGAAGCTGGTGTGGACAAACTATGTGCTCAAGCAGAGAAAGCAGCAAAGAGAGGTACGAAAATATTAATCATCTCCGATCAAAAAATCAGTAAGAATCGACTTCCTATTCCATCACTCATTGCAACAGGAGCAATTCAGCACCATCTGATAGATAAAAAACTGAGATCTAAGACTAGTTTTGTCGTTCACGCAGCAGATGTTTTTGAGGTTCACCATTTTGCTACTCTTATTGGATACGGCGCGAGTGCAGTGATGCCCTATTTGGCCTTTAGTCAAATGAAAGCGTATTCAGATCGGGAAAACCTCGATTTTGAAGAGTTGTCTGATAATTATGCCCAAGCAGTAGGAAAGGGACTTCTCAAGATTATGTCCAAAATGGGGATTTCCACTTTGCAATCCTACCAAGCAGCTCAAATTTTTGAAATTATAGGTCTTGATTCTAAAGTTGTAAAAAAGTGTTTCACTGGAACAATCTCAAGGATCAATGGTAATTCTTTCGCTCATTTCGAAAAAAATATTCGTAAAAATCATGCAACAGCTTTTCAGCCTACTTCTTTTATACCTCATGGTGGTGTTTACGCTTGGAGAAGAGACGGAGAAAAGCATTTGATTGACCCGGAGTCTGTACACATGCTTCAAAAGGCAACTAAGTTGAATGACTATGAGCTTTACAAGCAATATTCTAAGCGCATCGAAAACCCAGATACTCCGTTTTACCTTCGCCATCTAATTAAGTTTAAAAAAGGGAACCCTATTCCTATAGATTCAGTAGAACCAGTTGATAAAATCCTCAAGCGCTTTGCAACCGGAGCCATGTCATTTGGCTCCATCTCTCATGAGGCGCACAGTACACTGGCCATTGCCATGAATAGAATAGGCGGAAAAAGTAATAGCGGTGAAGGTGGAGAAGACGCTATTCGTTACATAACGAAAGAAAACGGTGATTCAGAGCGCTCAAGGATTAAGCAAGTAGCTTCCGGAAGATTTGGTGTCACTTCTCATTACCTGAACAATGCGGACGAAATCCAAATCAAAATAGCGCAAGGCGCCAAACCAGGTGAAGGTGGTCAGCTTCCAGGTCATAAGGTAGATAAGTGGATTGCCAAAGTTCGCATGTCTACTCCGGGTGTTGATTTGATATCTCCTCCGCCACACCACGATATTTACTCGATAGAAGATTTGGCTCAACTGATTTACGATCTGAAGAATGCGAATCCCGAAGCGAGGATAAATGTAAAGTTAGTATCGCAAGCAGGAGTGGGGACCATCGCTGCCGGAGTAGCTAAAGGTTTTGCTGATGCAATTCTTATCTCAGGAGCAGATGGTGGTACTGGAGCATCGCCATTGAGTTCCATTCGTCATGCTGGACTACCCTGGGAGATGGGACTTTCAGAAGCCCAACAGACGCTGGTGAAAAACCGTCTGAGAAGCCGGGTGGTCCTTCAATCAGATGGCAAAATGATGACCGGAAGAGATATAGCCATTGCCACATTGCTTGGTGCCGAAGAATGGGGCGTTTCTACTGCTGCCCTCATCGCTGAAGGTTGTATTATGATGCGAAAGTGTCATCTTAATACGTGCCCGGTTGGGATTGCCACACAAAGAGAAGAGTTAAGAGAACTTTTTACCGGTGACCCGGAGCATGTGATCCGCCTGTTTCATTTCATGGCTCAGGAGCTTCGAGAAATTATGGCTCAATTAGGTTTTAAAACCATTAACGAAATGGTGGGCCAAAGTTACCTGTTGGAACAAACCACAGAACTGGACAAAAAAGGATTGGATTTATCTAAAATTATCTCTTTTGAAGAAACCAAAGACACAAGGTATAATTCCCGGAAACAGAAAGACCAATTATCGGAAGCCTTAGATTACAGGATCTGGGAAGATCTGGAACATGAAATAGCTAATGGTTCCGTAGCCGCTTATGATTATACAATTTACAATACAGATAGATCCACAGGGGCAATTCTATCGAGCATTATTTCGAAAAAGTATGGTGCTAACGGGATACCTGGAAATTTGATTAAAACTAAATTTAAAGGATCAGCAGGTCAAAGTTTTGGAGCTTTTTTAGCTCAAGGCGTAAAGTTTACACTTGAAGGCGATGCGAATGATTACGTAGGAAAAGGACTCTCCGGAGGACGAATTATCATTCATCCACAACGAAATGTTCGTTTTCATGCCAGAGAGAACACCATTATAGGAAATGTAGCACTGTATGGAGCTACCAGTGGAGAATGCTATATTAACGGGATCGCTGGAGAACGATTTGCGGTGAGGAATTCGGGAGCAGTTGCTGTGGTAGAAGGAGTTGGTGATCATGGTTGTGAATATATGACAGGTGGCTCAGTACTTATCTTGGGGGATATTGGGAAAAACTTTGCTGCCGGCATGAGCGGGGGTATTGCATATATACTAGATCTTTCTGGAAATCTTCGAAATAATTGTAACATGGAAATGGTAGTGTTTGATTCCCTTGATCAGCAAGATATCCAAAAGATCCGTACATTAATAGTTAATCACCTAAGGCACACTTCCAGTAGTCTTGCGCAGGAAATACTATTAGATTGGGAACGTCATTTAAATTATATGGTGAAAGTAATTCCTGTTAAGTATAAAACCATCCTGGAGGAGGCCAAGTCTAACATTCCTATGACACCTATATATTAAAATTTTAAAGACTTTAGCAATGGGTAAAACGACCGGATTTTTAGAATACACCAGGGAACTTCCTGCCAAGGAAGATCCTGAAAAAAGAGTAGAAAACTACGAAGAGTTTGAACTGTACTTTCCTGAGGAAAAGACGGAAAAGCAAGCCGCCAGATGTATGGACTGTGGAGTTCCGTTTTGTCATTCGGGCTGTCCACTTGGCAATAAAATCCCTGACTTTAACGACGCGGTATACCGGGGTGAATGGGAAGAGGCCTGGAGCATCTTAAAATCGACCAATAACTTCCCCGAGTTTACGGGGCGGATATGTCCGGCGCCTTGTGAAGGTTCCTGTGTCTTAGGCATCAATCAACCACCAGTGGCTATCGAGCATATTGAAAAATCTATCGCAGAAAAAGCTTTTAACCTTGGACTGGAAAAAGTAAACAGACCAGAAAAACGTACCGACAAAAAAGTAGCGGTGGTAGGTTCAGGGCCTGCAGGACTTGCTGTGGCAGATCAGCTCAACCAGTCAGGGCATGCTGTGACCGTATTTGAGCGAGATACCGAGATTGGGGGGTTACTCCGCTTCGGGATTCCTGATTTCAAGCTGAGTAAACAGGTGGTTGATAGGCGGGTAAAATTCTTGGAAAAAGAAGGAATCACTTTTAAAACGAGTGTCAATGTAGGCCAGGATTTAAGTGTAGAGGAGTTGGATTCACAATTTGATGCGATTGTATTATGCGGAGGAAGCACTATACCCAGGGATCTTCCCCTTCCTGGAAGAGAACTAGAGGGTATTCACTTTGCCATGGATTTTCTGACCCAGCAAAATAGAGATGTCGCCGGGAATCTCTCAACTGAAAATCGAGTTTTGGCGACAGGTAAAGATGTGGTAGTGATTGGTGGTGGCGATACCGGATCTGATTGTGTAGGAACGAGCAACAGACAAAGAGCCAGATCCATCACCCAAATTGAAATCATGGATAAGCCTCCATTAAACCGGACCGAGAATAATCCCTGGCCCGAATGGCCAATGACTTTGAGAACGTCTACTTCACATGAAGAAGGTTGCAAAAGAAAATGGGCGTTGATGACAAAAGAATTTGTTGGTCAAGGAGGAAAACTAACCGGAATTAAAGTGGTGGATGTTGGCTTTGAAGAAGGTAAATTGAAAGAAAGAGTAAATTCTGAACAAATCATTCCTGCACAGCTGGTCTTGATAGCCGCAGGGTTTCTTCATCCACAAAAAGAAGGCCTTCTAGATCAGCTAAGAGTGAAGCTTGATGAACGTGGAAATGTTGCAACCCGAAACTTTCAGACCAATGCAGATAAATTTTTTGCTGCAGGAGACATGCGCAGAGGCCAGTCGTTAGTGGTATGGGCGATAGCGGAAGGGCGAAAAGCAGCTAAAGCAGTGGATAATTTTTTGATGTCTTGATCTTGTTTGATTTTGAACAGGATTTGATTGGAGCACTGCTCCAGGATCTCAACATTCAGGCAAAGTAGTTGACTAAGTGTAGCGAGCGTATTTAATTTGGATTATTCACTACAAATAGTAGCTAGCGGGTTGATTTAAGTAATTGATTTACCGTAGTTTCATATTCATACAGAATGATTTTTGATTCCTCAAATTTGGGGAAGGATGTTATCCTTCCATTCAAAATCAATTACCTCATATTCAACATGTTACCTCATCTCAATGAATAACACCCAAATTTTTCTGGTTACGCTCAAATAACTAATTATCAACTCCTACGTGGATCAATTACTTATTTCAGATGATCGTTAACCTATAAAAGTCGGGAAAACTTCTTTCGAACATTAAATTGCTCGATAGCTAGCTCTATGAGTTGATTTATTAATTCAGAATAATTTAAGCCGTCATTTTCCCAAAGCTTTGGATACATGCTTATGTTCGTAAATCCAGGGATGGTATTGATCTCATTTACATAGATATCACCCCTCTTTGTCAAGAACATATCAATACGTGCCATTCCTTTACATTCTAAGATTTGATAGCTTTTAATCGCTGTAGCTTTTAAGTTTTTAAGGTATTTATTGTCTATCTCTGCGGGAATGATTAATTCGGCTTCAGAACTAACTTCGTATTTTTCATGATAAGAATAAAAACCGCCAGCTCTGACTTCGCCAACACCGGATGCTTTTGGCCGTTGATTTCCTAATACTGCACATTCCAGTTCTCTTCCCGCTATCGCCTCTTCTACCAGGACTTTTCGGTCGTATTTAAAGGCCTCTTCAAGAGCAGCTCTCCATTCGTTTCTGTCAGACACTCGATGCACACCAACCGACGAACCCATATTAGACGGCTTAATAAAAACGACCTCCGATAAACGTTCCACCATACTTTCATAAGCAGGAATTTCATTAAGATCTTTCAAAGTAATCCAGTTAGATACGCTTACACCACCATCTCTAAGTAGTCTTTTAGCAACTTCTTTGTCCATAGAAACAGAAGAACTCAGTAAATCGCAACCAACAAAAGGGATGTCCAGAAGCTGAAGTAACCCTTGTATGGTACCATCTTCGCCATTAGGCCCATGTAACACTGGAAATATGACATCAAAGTTTCCAAGTGAAATACCGTGACTCCAAAAACAATCCGAACGTCCGGGACGAATCTCGACATCTGTCCCTTGAATAGTTATCTTGTCCGCAATATCTTTTTCATCTTGTAGCAACCATTTTCCAGTCCGTGAAATTCCGATAACTGTGACTGCATATTTTTCACGATCAAGAGCATCAAGGATGTTTCTACAGGACCTGATAGATATTGGATGCTCAGGCGACTGACCACCACACAAAACTAGAATTCGCTTCATGCAAGACTAAATATGATAAATTTCTCTTAATTCGAAATCTTCCCCTTTTCCATATTTTGTTAATTCACTCATGAAAAATTCTTCCATTGAATGAAGATCTTGAACTTTATATTCATTATTGACGGAAACTTCTTTTAAAACAAAATCAGTTTTCTCACCATAGTTGATCAAACGATATTTTTTGCCAACTCTCATGCTAGAAAATGCCAATCCTTTCATTTATGCAAATATGTTTTTACTCATGATAAGAATACGAAAATCAAAAACTTGCTACCTGATTTACATTTAATAAATCGTGGTTTTAATTAAGATAAAGACCAACTAACTAGTTTATGAACTTATTAGTCACAACGGGCTCCATCTTTTTCGGAACAATGACTGCTTTCAATCTTTCGCTAACGCCATTTTGAGGATTAAATCCTTACAAGTCAGGATCACAAAACAGTGATAACTGAGATTGTAACTGTTTGATAATGATAAGTTACAAAATCTGTCATAAGTAATAATCCAAAACAAAGCACTACACAAAAAATTGATTGGGTTTTAAGCATACTCAGTAGTAATTGATTGCAAGAATAGATCATTTGTTAGAATGGCACCTCATCCTCAGGTGGATTATCTTCATTCGCCTTACTTGGAAGCGTAATGGTAAAATCGGAACTAGAGGGACGAGAGGTTACGGTTAGAAAAGAGCCAAGTCCCTCATTGTCTTGATCCCCATCCCAATCTGTAAACTTGGTGAATTTGCCGATGAACTTGAGATTGACTTTATCCAAAGAGCCATTTCTATGCTTGGCAATGATCATCTCCCCAAGGCCTTGAAGCGGCATCCCTGACTCATCTGTATCTAATCCATAATATTCAGGCCGATATAAGAACATGACCATATCTGCATCCTGCTCAATGGAACCCGACTCCCTCAAATCAGACAATTGAGGTCGCTTATCTCCTCCTCTGGTTTCTACCGCCCTACTTAATTGAGAAAGTGCAATCACAGGTATATTCAACTCCTTCGCAATTCCCTTTAATGCTCTTGAAATAGATGCAATCTCTTGTTCCCGGTTTCCTCCACCTTTGCTGGTATCCCCAGACATTAACTGCAAGTAATCTATAATAATCAGTTTCACCCCGTGCTGGGCAGCTAATCTTCTACATTTCGCACGCAATTCCAGAATACCTAAAGCTGGGGTATCATCAATAAAAATGGGAGCTTCTGACAGTCTACGTGTTTTGTGAATCATCTGCTCCCATTCATAATCAGCCAAGTCCCCTTTTTTGATCTTTTCGCCGGGCAGCTCTGCTTCGGCGGAAATGAGACGATTGACCAACTGAACGGATGACATCTCTAACGAGAAAATAGCTACCGGAGTCTCGAAATCGATCGCTGCATTCCGAAGTGCGGAAATGACAAAAGCCGTCTTCCCCATACCGGGCCTTGCAGCTATAATTACCAAATCTGAAGCTTGCCATCCAGAGGTGACACGATCCAGGGCGGAAAACCCGCTTGGCACACCCGTTAATCCATCTTTTCGATCCTTTCTGATTTGAATTTCATCAATAGCCTGATGCATCAGCGAACTCATTTTGTCATAATTCTTTCGAATATGTGATTCTGAAACATCGAATAAAGATTGCTCTGCTCGATCTAACAGCTTAAAAACATCAATAGTATCTTCATAGGCATCTTTCTGTATTTCCGAAGAAATTCGGATCAGTTCTCGTTTAATAGATTGCTCTGCTATGATTCTGGCATGATACTCGATGTTTGCCGCAGAATTTACTTTAGTGGTAAGCTCAGCCACATAGTAGGCTCCTCCAATTAACTCCAGCTTACCAGTTTTGCGCAGTTGATGAGTAACCGTTTTGATATCAACTGGCTGGCTATCATTAAATAAGTCAACAATAGCAGAATAAATTTCTTGGTGAGCATCACGGTAAAAACTCTTCGGATGGAGAATATCAATGACATTCGAAAGCGCATCTCGCTCCAACATCAACGCACCGAGCACTGCCTCTTCAATCTCAACAGCCTGAGGAGGAAGCTTTCCAAGGTTTTCACTTAATGACGATAGACTTAATCTCCTGCTCTTTGCCGATAAAACTGACTTTGCATCTTCCATAATTCACACAATAGTTCCCATTTGAAATATCAACAAACTTACTAGTGAATCATAAAGAACCTCTTGAATTATTCCACAAACTATACCCACTTATCCACAACGCGTGCCGAAGCTCTCAGCCCGAAAAATTCAGGTGTTATTCATTGAGATGAGGTAACACGTTGAATATAAGGTAATTGATTTCAAATGGGATGATAACATCGTTCCCTGAATTTGAGGCACCAAAAATCATTCAGAATGAACATTAAACTACTGTAAATCAATTACTTGAATCAACTCACCACTATTTTTGGTGAATAATGCGGGTTAGGTGCATTGTATTATCTTTGAAAATCAAGGAACATCTTATTTTTTTAACCCTATACTTTGTTTAAGCTTAATTTAAAAAATCCTCTGGTTGTTTTTGATCTGGAAACGACCGGAACAAATATTTCTAAAGATCGCATTGTTGAGATAGCTATGGTGAAAGCTTTACCTGATGGTACTATTGAAGAAAAATGTCGAAAACTGAATCCTACCATCCCCATTCCCAATGAAACAAGTTTAATTCACGGGATATATGATGAGGATGTAAAAGATGAACCAACTTTTAAACAAGTCGCAAAATCGCTGGCACACTTTCTTGAAGGGTGTGATTTAGCTGGATTCAATGTGCTAGGATTTGATGTACCTATGCTAGTAGAGGAATTTTTGAGAGCGAACGTAGATTTTGCAATAGAGAATAAAAAAATTGTGGATGCTCAAAAGATTTTCCATCTTATGGAAAAACGTAATCTGACTGCGGCTTATAAATTCTACTGCGATAAGGAACTAGAAAATGCTCATTCAGCCATGGCTGACACTAAAGCCACGTATGAAGTACTCATATCACAAGTAGAAAAATACGAAGGACAAGTGGTTTCTGATAATTTAGGCAAGCCTTTGGAGACACTTCAGAATGAAATGGGGATCTTGCATAGCTTGACTATCACTAACCGAGTTGACCTTGCAGGTAGAATGATTATTAAGGATGGAGTGGAAACATTCAATTTTGGTAAACACAGAGGGAAGCCTGTACTCGAGGTTTTGCAAAAAGAACCCAGTTTCTATGACTGGATAATGAAAGGGGATTTTCCGTTAGATACTAAAAGAAGGCTAACACAGATAAAATTGAGAGATTTTAATAATAAATAGTTTATCGAATCCATTCAACTAAAACATATCACAAAGTCTTATGGCAGAAAGGTCATCTTAAAGAATATTTCATTTAACATTCATCCTGCAGAAACTTTCATCTTGCTTGGCCCCAGTGGGTGTGGAAAAACTACTTTATTAAAACTAATTAATCGCTTGATTGAACCCGATAGGGGTGAAATTTTAATCAATGGGCAGTTGAATAATTCATTACCGAGTCACCACCTTAGAAGAAGCATTGGTTATGTAATACAAGATGTAGGTTTGCTGAAACACCTAACTATTGGGGAAAACATTGGACTTGTAAACAAACTAGAAGGCCAGAAAATTTCGGAAAAAAAACTTTCAGAACTACTTGAACTGATAGGACTTCCCTATCAAATGATGGATCGCTATCCCGTTGAATTAAGTGGCGGACAGCAGCAACGAGTTGGTATTGCTCGCGCGCTGGCCAACAATGCACCAGTGATCTTGATGGATGAGCCTTTCTCTGCCTTAGATAGCATTACCCGCAATCAACTACAAGATGATTTTCTCCATCTAAAAGATCTCAATAATAAAACGATTGTTATGGTGACTCATGATATACAAGAAGCTTTTAAGTTAGGAGATAGAATTGTGATATTAAATGAAGGTGTCATCCAGCAGATTGGAACGCCTAATGAACTTCTCTTCTACCCTGCTAATGATTTTGTAAAATCTTTTCTGAAGAAAGATGAACTCATCATATCGCTTTACCTAACGGAAATTGAAGGAGTCCCCCTTACGGATTATCTGGAAGATCCAACGATCAGCGCTAAAAATAAATCTGAAGCTTTATCCCATCTATTCAAAAAGTAAAGTATGAATTTATGGGAGTTTATCATATCACATTGGGAAGAGATCATGGATCAAACCACTCAACACGTAAAGCTAACCTTAATCTCTATGTTCATTGCATCAGTAGTTGGTGTTTTAATTGGGTTCATTATCACAAAGATTGAAAAGATGGCTTTCGTAACGCTTGGTTTTGTAGGAATCATTCAGACCATACCCAGTTTGGCTCTGCTAGGTTTTCTGCTCCCTATCGTGGGTATAGGTACTATCCCAGCGATTATTGCACTTTTCCTCTATGCCCTGCTTCCTATAGTCAGAAACACCTATACTGGTATTAAAGGCATTGATCCGGCTGTCTTGGAAGCATCCATTGGAATGGGCATGACCCAATTTCAATTGCTAAAATACGTAGAGCTTCCACTAGCATTCCCCACGATTCTAGCAGGAATTCGCACTTCTACGGTTATCAACGTAGGTCTAGCTACCTTGTGTGCGTTGATTGCATCTGGTGGTTTGGGGGAATTCATATTCAGAGGAATCTCCCTAAATAATACAAATATGATCCTGGCAGGAGCTATTCCAGCTTCATTATTGTCTATTCTGTTAGATGGATTTATCGGACTAATTCAAAAGAACTACAGAAGCAAGACGTTCAGATGGGCAGTGTTATTTATGTCAATAGCGGGTCTATTAATTGGATATTTGGGTCAATCAAATAACCTAAACGAAGGAAGATTAGTCGCTGGTTTCAACGCTGAGTTCATTGAAAGAGAAGATGGCTATATAGGCTTAGACTCTCTTTACGATCTACCACTAGAAATCCGGGAAATGGAAATAGCTTTAATGTATCGGGCGCTATTTGAAGGAGATGTTGATGTAATTGATGGGTTCAGTACTGATGGACGTATTAGAGAGTTCGACTTAAAATCATTAACTGACGATAAGCATTATTTTCCTCCCTATTATGCTATTCCATTGGTAAATGGGATAACTGCTGAGGAATATCCACAGTTGCTAAATGCAATAGCCGTATTGGAGCATTCCATTAACGATTCAGTGATGGCAGAACTTAACTATCAAGTTGATGGCTTGAAAAAACCGCTCAATGAAGTGGCTCATGATTTTCTTAGATCCATGAATATTTATTCAAATAAAAATGCAGGAAAAAGTGATAATCCTCACATCATTATAGGCTCTAAAGCTTTTACAGAAAACTTTCTACTTGC
>JBCCLN010000094.1:0-14214 GCA_039026865.1 Bacteroidota bacterium
GGATTTACGCAAACCGAAATAGATGGATTGGAAGCTTTGTTGAATGAAGGATACATCGATACCTTTAGATCCAAATATCCAGAGGAAATAAAGTACTCATGGTGGAATTACAAATACAGGGCTAGAGAAAGAAATGTTGGATGGCGGATTGATTATTTTCTTGCAAGTGAAAAGCTTAAGCATAGAATTGAAGATGCATTAATTTATAATGAATATAATGGATCAGACCATTGTCCGATCGGATTGAAAATAAATTAACTAATCCCATGGAAGTAAAAAAAATACCTCTTAATGATCTACATGAAAGCCTTGGCGCCAAAATGTTCCCCTTTGCTGGCTTTAATATGCCTGTTCGATATTCCTCAGATAAAGAAGAACATCTAACGGTAAGAGAAGGTGTAGGCGTATTTGATGTATCCCATATGGGTGAATTTATGATTAGAGGGCCACATGCTCTTAAGTTGATACAGTGGATTTCGAGCAACGATGCTTCTAAATTATCAACCGGTCAGGCTCAGTACTCATGTTTGCCTAATGCTACTGGAGGCATTGTGGATGATTTGCTGATCTACAAGATGGACGATGCAGAATACATGTTAGTGGTAAATGCTTCTAACATTGAAAAAGACTGGAAATGGATCGTATCTCAGGATAGATGGGATGCAGAAATGGAGGATATTTCGGAGGATATTGTTTTGCTAGCCGTGCAGGGTCCAAAAGCAGTAAAAACCTTGCAGAAATTAACAGATGTAAACCTTCCGGCTATTGCGTTCTATACCTTTGTAAAAGATGATCTAGCAAGGAAGGAGATGGTGATTTCAGCGACAGGATATACCGGTTCAGGTGGGTTTGAGTTATACATTAAAAAAGAAGATGCAGTGGAGGTTTGGAATGAGATTTTTGAAGCAGGAGCTGAGTTTGGCATTAAGCCAATAGGGCTAGGAGCAAGAGACACCCTAAGATTAGAAAAAGGATTTTGCCTATACGGAAATGATATTACAGATACTACCTCTCCTTTAGAGGCAGGCCTAGGCTGGGTAACTAAGTTTACAAAAGATTTTGTCTATTCCGAACAATTGAAAAACCAAAAAGAAAAAGGAGTGGAGAAGAAATTAATAGGCTTTGAAATGATCGATCGAGGAATTCCTCGTCAGGGATATGACATTCAAAATGCAAGTGGAGATAAAATAGGTGAAGTAACTTCAGGTACCATGTCTCCTTCTTTAAATAAAGGAATAGGAATGGGATATATAAAGAGGGAATTTAGCCTGTTTAAAAGTGAGGTTTATATAAACATTAGAGGGAAAACCCTAAAGGCTCAATTGGTAAAGCCCCCATTCGTAAAATGAGAACAATAGAAGTTTGCCTTACTCCGGAATTAATCCATCAGCATGATCTTAAAGAAAAGGGTGTGGTGGTGGTAGATATTTTTCGAGCTACCTCATGCATTGTTACAGGATTAGCCAATGGTGTCCAAGCTATTCGGCCGATAGGAGAAATTAATGAAACGTTAGCTCTTGGAAAACAAGGATACCTAATGGCTGGAGAGCGGGGAGGTCAGAAAGTTGATGGTTTCGATATGGGGAATTCACCTTTTGAGTACCAGGAAGAAAGAGTTTCCGGTAAAAAAGTAGCCATATCTACAACAAATGGTTCTCAGGCGATCATCAAATCCGAAGGAGCAGAAGCGATTTTTATCGGCGCATTTCTAAATCTGGAAGCACTTACAGAGTGCATTTTAGACCTGCCTCTCAATGTTGTAATTCACTGCGCTGGTTGGAGAGGCACTCCCAATTTGGAAGATGTATTGTTTGCGGGCGCCTTGATAGATGAATGCGCCGAAGAGTTAAAACTTTCAGGAGATTCTGCAGTGCTTGCCCACCATCTTTTCATTGCCAATTATGAAAATCTATTAGGTGCTGCTTTGCAATCTTGTCATGCCCAACGTCTCAAGAGCTTCGGTTTAGAAGATGATCTGAAATTCTGTATGACTGAGAACGAGTATCGGGCAGTACCTACCTTGATTGATGGAGAGTTGGTAATGAGTTAAACAGCTCACGAGAGCTATTTATTAAGTGCCTACTCCGATAATTCTTTCAAGTTTTTCTGAAAAGTTTCATTTTAATTTTTCATTCTCTTGATGCCGAGTAGCATCTCTGATATTTTTCTTCTCCAGGTTTTTACTTAGCGCATCGGTAAGATTTATCCCAGTCTGGTTGGCTAGGCAAATCAGCACCCAAAGTATGTCGGCCATTTCATCAGCTAGGTCTCCTTGCTTATCAGATTCTTTGAAAGATTGCTCTCCGTAGGTTCTGGCTATAATCCTAGCAAGCTCACCAACTTCTTCTGTTAGGATAGTCATATTGGTCAATTCGTTGAAATACCGGACCCCAGTTGTGTTAATCCATTGGTCTATTCTCTTCTGAGCTTCTTCAATAGTCATCTTTTACTGTTGGCTTTTAGATTTTCATTGATCTATTTTATCTCAAATCCATTCTTATTAAGATAGAAAAAGCAATGGGCTTCTTCATCTTTTAATTTACAACAAAAAGCGTTGAAAATCGTGGGTATTGAGATAACTAAAAAAATCAAATTGAATGAAATCAACAAGAAACTTAACCTTACTAACGTTACTAATCGCTGCAATGCTCTTTACCTTTTCTAGCGTGGCTCAAATGGATAAGAGCAAGCGGCCTAGTCCACCGGCACAGGTATCCAAGTCTATAAATGGAGCCGATATTATCATTGATTACAGCCGCCCATCTAAAAGAGGACGAGAGATATTTGGAGGCCTAGAAAAGTATGGAAAAGTATGGAGAACGGGTGCGAATGAGAGTTCTTGGATAGAAGTTTCAAAGGAAGTTGAAATAGAAGGAAAGAAACTAGCAGCTGGAAAATACGGGTTATTCACTATCCCAGAGAAAAGTGAATGGACCATCATTTTTAACGAAAAATGGGATGGTTGGGGTGCTTATGAATATGATAAAGATAAAGATGTATTAAGGGTGAATGTTCCATCCAATCAAATAGATAATGTGGTGGAGGTTTTTACGATAGATATCGAAGACAGTGGCAATGTGGTGATGGCTTGGGATCAAACTGAAGTTCAGTTCTCAATCAAATAGTTGCCTGATGAGCTATCAAAGTTGAAAAATCGAAAGGAAAACCCCTGATTTTTTTGTACATGAAGAGTTAACAATGTGGGCGCTGAGGGATTCGAACCCCCGACCCCCTCGGTGTAAACGAGGTGCTCTGAACCAACTGAGCTAAGCGCCCTTCGTTAAAAGACTGCAAACTTAGCTTGCTTTGAAATATCTGCAAGCTTCTTTTTTGGTTTTTTAATCCAAAGATTTCCTTAAAAATTGATTAAAAGGATGCAATACCTTGAAGTCATGAGTTACTTTTTCCGGAAATTCGGAAGAAATCACTTCTTGGTCATCAGCGGGTCTCATATAGACGTAATGTTTTAGCTGAAGTAGTTCCAGATGTTCATGATCTTTAGCGTACCCTTTAGGAGCGGTTTTCAATTGATCTGCAGTATGGGGCTTGCTATACGTTTGCTTAAATTTCTTACTAGTAATAATCTGCTTTAACTCTTTCCCATTATAGTCTATTTCTTGCCTCACTTTTGAGAGCGCCTCACTGGAGGGTTGATAAATTCCACCACCCAAAAAATTGTTTCCCGGCTGAATGTGGATGTAATATCCAGGCATGCCGGATTTCTTTCCGCCTTCTACCAAAAAAGCACCAAAATTGGTTTTATAGGGGTCTTTGTTCTTACTGAAGCGTATATCTCTGTTGATCCTAAAAAGAGATTTTTTGGGTTCAATCGACGAAAGAGATAAATCAAAGCTACTTGTTTTCGCGAGTATTTCTGTGATAAGCTCTATTACATTTTCTTTTGCTTCCAAATATCTTTTTTTGTTATCGTCCATCCATTCTTTATGGTTGTTTTTGGCTAAGTCTGTTAAAAAATCTAATGAAAATTGTAAATCCATAATAGCTAAATGCTTTTAAGTATTGTTTCTAGTTCGATCGAACGAGATGCCTTTAAAAGGACAGTAGTATTAGAAAAACTTCTTTTTTCAAGTTCTTTTTCAAGTTCAGCCTTGGAGTCAAAATGATTCTCGGGATCGGCTACGACTCCCATTTTACTGCCAATTGTGAGTACAGTATCAATTTCCAGTATATCTGCATAGCGAAGTATTTCTTCATGATCCTTTTCCGGATTTTCGAGTTCATTCATATCTCCTAAAATGGCCACCTTTTTCCCTACCTGATTCGCCAGGTTTTCTAGTGCGACTTTCATAGAATCCGGGTTAGCGTTATATGCGTCCAGAATGATTATATTGGAGCCTCTTTTTATCATCTCTGATCGAGCATTGTCCGGCTTGTAAGTACTAATGGCGCTTAATATATCATTGTCATCCACGTCGAAAAATTGACCCACTATGACTGCTGCTGCCATATTGACGAAATTATATCTACCAATCATACTCGTCAGAACTTCTTTTTCTCCCAGTCTTACTTTTAGGGAAGGCGACGAGCCAGTTAGTTTGAATTTCGAATCAGGATAAAGGGTGGAAGTGTTGAAACGCTTGGCCATATTAGAAAGTACCGAGTCCTGGTTGTTGATAAAAGCTACCCCATTGGTTTTCTTGAGAAAATCAAACAGTTCACTCTTTCCTCTGATTACCCCTTCTATCCCACCAAAGGTCTCGGTATGAGCTCTTCCAATATTTGTGATTAACCCATGGGTAGGTTTGGCTATCTTGCAGTAGCTGGCAATTTCCCCAACGTGATTTGCCCCCATCTCTATAATAGCAATTTCCACTCGTGGATGCATGTGCAACAAAGTCAATGGTACACCAATGTGATTGTTATAGTTGCCCTTAGTGGCATGCACGATGTATTTTTTCGCCAATACCCTTGCTATCAGTTCTTTAGTCGTTGTTTTCCCGTTAGAGCCCGTGATTCCAATAACAGGCTTTTTAAACCTTAATCTATGAAAAGTAGCCAATTCCTGCAGTGCCAGTAGCCCGTTTTCCACTAATATGATTCGATCGTCAGTAACATATGCTTCTTCATCAACTACTGCGTAGGATGCGCCTTTTTTCAGTGCTTGCTCGGCAAATTGGTTTGCATTAAAAGATGGTCCGTTTAGGGCAAAAAAAAGATGGTTTTTTTGAATAGTTCTGGTATCAATAGAAACTCCGTCACTCAAAAGAAATCGGGAATATAAAAATTCAATGAAATCTCTCATAGCCAGAAATGTATCTTGAGGCAAGAATAACTCAGAAATATATATTTACTAAATGAATATTAAAACGTTACGCTTTCTTGCATTTGCAGGAATAATTGTTACGCTATTACTGAGTATTTGGTATACTATTAAAACATATAATGAAGGAAACACACGTTACGTCTATTTGATTATGGCTTTCGGAATTTCAATTCTGTTATCAAACAGCATCATTTGGCCTAGACGTAGAAAGGATTAACCCGCATTATTCACCACAAATAATGGCGAGTTGATTCAAGTAATTGATTTGCAGTAGTTTAATATTCATACCGAATGATTTTTGATCCCTCAAATTTGGGGAACTATTTTGGCATCCCATCGAAATCAATTACCTCATATTCAACGTTTTACCTCATCTCGGTGAATAACACCCGAATTTTTCGGGTTAAAGTAAATGCTGATTTCAACGAAGGGCTTTACAAACCACTGAGAATTGATAATAAGATCAATCGCATGTTAGCGAACAAGTAAACACTTGTTTCAAATTAAACTTTTCTGGACAATGTAGACTGAGATCAATCCTGATCGAACAAAATGCGTGTAGCAATACTTCTTCCTAAGGTAACTTCATCTGCGAATTCCAACTCACTACCGATAGGAATTCCTCTTGCAATGGTTGTTACTTTCAAATCGTCGTTTTTTAGCAGTTTAGTGATGTAAAAAGAGGTGGTATCCCCTTCCATAGTGGCACTAAGAGCCAGAATAATTTCCTTTATTTGATTGTCCGCTCTTATTCTCCTAACCAATGAATCAATATTAACATCTTCCGGTCCTATTCCATCCATAGGGGATATCCGTCCGCCTAATACATGAAATAGCCCATTGAACTGTCCGGTATTTCTAATAGCTAACACATCTGGCGTATCTTCTACCACACAAATAACTGAAGTATCTCTGTAAGCATTTTGACACGTGCATTCTTCCGTGTCGGCGATTATATGACATGTATTACAATATTTTATTTTTTCTCTAAGATCTTTTAGTGAGGTTGCCAGATCTTTGGTGGTATCTTCAGGCTGCTTTAATAAATGAAGGGCCAAGCGAAGAGCGGTTTTTTTCCCTATTCCAGGAAGCTTGGATATCTCCTCAACAGCTTTTTCTACAAGCCGAGAAGGATAGTCCATTTAAACGATAGCAGCTTTGATACCTGCCGAGGAAATACCTTCTCTCATCGGTTTCAGCTCTTCATACATGCCTTTTTTCACCGAACATTTCCCTTTGAAATGAATAAGATATGTACACTGCTCGGCTTGATGAACGTCATGCTTGCATACTTTAATTAATGTACTGATAACATGATCAAATGTATTAAAATCATCGTTGTAGACCATGAGATCTCTGATATACTCCTCTCCAATATCTTCACCAACTAATACATCCTCTTGAATTAATACGTCTTCCTGAATATCAAAATAAATACCCATAGTCTTTACTTTCTGCAAAAGTAATAATTGCTTATTAAGAAACTCACTTTGTAATTTGCAGTTTGGTTAAAACCTCATTTAATGAATCCAACCTTTGTCGGTATCGTCATAATCAGCTATTTCGGGCTGTTGATCTCAATTGCATTTATTACCTCAAAAAAAAGAGGATCAGCTGATTTCTATACAGCTAATCGATCTTCAAAATGGTATTTAGTAGCTTTTGGCATGATTGGCGCTTCACTCTCCGGAGTCACATTCATTAGTGTCCCGGGAGAGGTTGCAAACTCCAATTTTTATTATTTTCAGATAGTACTTGGATATCTGATTGGTTATTGGGTGATAGCTAAAATATTGCTCCCGTTATATTATCGACTAGATCTGGTTTCAATTTATACCTATTTAGAACAACGTTTTGGTTATTGGTCCTATAAAACAGGAGCTTTTTTCTTTTTACTAAGTAGGATCATTGGTGCTAGCTTTCGTTTGTTTCTGGTCGCTAGCGTGCTCCAGATTGCACTTTTCGATGCATTGGAACTGCCCTTCTGGGTTTCTGTATTAGCAACTATCATTTTAATCTGGCTGTATACTTTTCGCGGAGGAATCAAAACCATTGTGTGGACCGATACCTTGCAGACTACATTTATGCTAATAGCTGTGATGGTAAGTATTTTTTTCATTAAAGACGAACTCTCATGGACTTGGACAGAATTGACTCATAGTTTATTTCAGGATAAGCGCTCTGCTATCTTCAACTGGGAATGGCAGAGTAGTAGGAATTTCTTTAAACAGTTTTTTAGTGGCGCATTTATTGCAATTGTGATGACCGGTTTAGATCAGGACATGATGCAAAAGAACCTTACCTGTAGAAATATTGGAGAAGCTCAAAAAAATATATTCTGGTTTTGTGTAATCCTTGTCATCGTTAATTTTTTATTCTTAAGTCTTGGAGTATTGCTTTATCAGTATGCGGAAATAAGAGAGATTACGCTTCCTGAGCGTACGGATAATCTGTTCCCATTACTTGCTGTTAATGAATTCTCCTCCTTGGGAACTATTACTTTTTTATTGGGAATTACAGCAGCTGCCTACAGTAGTGCAGATTCAGCGCTCACTGCGCTTACGACCTCTTTTTGCGTTGATTTTTTAGGATTTAAAAAGGAAAATTTCGAGCATAGAAAAAAGCTAAGGATAGGTGTACATTTTGGTTTCTCTATGGTCTTGTTTTTAGTCATTCTCATTTTTCAGATCATCAATGATGAGAGTGTAATTAATTCAATTTTCAAGGCAGCGGGCTATACTTATGGTCCACTTTTAGGATTATTTGCCTTTGGGATCGTTACAAATTGGAAAGTTCAAGATCAGTTTGTTCCATTGATTAGCGTCTTATCGCCATTGATAAGCTATGTTATCAATATCAATTCGGAAGAACTTTTTAGGGGATACAAATTTGGATTTGAGCTATTGATTTTAAATGGATTGATCATGTTTATATCCCTATTTTTTATTAAAAAGTGAGTTAGACACAACTTATTTTAAACTATTTCAAATGCCTAATTCTTTCATTGGGTCCCAAAAGCACTTTTCAAAATTAACAATCTGATTTTTCTCAACCATTACACCCTCCTTCTCAAGTAATTCTTGCATGAGGGTTGGAGTCGCAAAATGATTCTTTCCAGTAAGTACCCCAACTCGATTGACGACCCTATGGGCAGGTACTCCATGAACAGAAATAGCTCCGTTCATAGCCCACCCCACAACACGAGCAGAACTTTTTACGCCAAGGTACTGGGCAATGGCTCCATAAGTGGTCACTTTACCTCTCGGAATTAGCTTTGCAACTTCAAGGACATCTCTAAAAAAGCTCTCTTTATTCATAAGTTAGCGTTTTTTTACGGTGCAATCTTCTAATATATAAAACAAATGAAGCGGATTATCATCGTTGAGTCGTAAAGTACCTGTTACGATCACCCGCTCATCTGTATGTTTGAATTCTCTATTTGAGTAGACTTCCACCACTGTCTCCGGTCCGGCTCCACCGCAAAAGAAACAAGACTGATAAGGGAAGCGAGACAAGACAAAATAATCCTGATCGCTATCTTGTTGTAGCGGAATGATAAATCCTTCAAGTGTGAGCAGTTTTCCATCAAATGATTTAAGCTGTTTTGAAAAGTTTGGTTGATCTATTTCGATGCCTAAGAACTTATCATAGCTTTTTTCTATCTCAACTGAAGATAATAGCTCCCAACCGGAAAGCTGAGTGAAAAATAAAACAATCAATAAAAGAGTCATCCTAAAAGTAACTTTTATTCAACCAAAACTATCTAAAAACGTGGAGGCCGTTTGTTGTTCCTCTGACTTTGAATTCATTACATTAGCCATAAATAAAAAGCATAATATGAGCATTATATCCACATCTGAAATATCTAAAAAGTATGTCATGGGTAGTGAGGTCATCATGGCATTAAAATCCATTTCTATTGATATCGACAAGGGAGAATATGTCGCATTCATGGGGCCATCTGGGTCTGGCAAGTCAACTTTGATGAACATTATAGGGTGTTTAGACACCCCCACTGACGGAACCTATGTATTAAATGACAATGACGTAAGCGATCTTACGGAGAATGAATTAGCAGAAATCCGAAATAAAGAGATAGGGTTTGTTTTTCAAACTTTTAATTTACTTCCACGAGCATCCGCACTAGAAAATGTTGCTCTTCCTTTGATTTATGCTGGGTACGGATCCGAAGAAAGAAAAGAAAAAGCATTAAGTGCATTGGCAGGTGTCCGATTAGAAGATAGAGCATATCATAAACCTAACGAACTTTCAGGAGGTCAGAGACAAAGGGTTGCTATTGCTAGAGCACTTGTAAACGACCCGAGTATCATATTAGCAGATGAGCCCACAGGAAATCTTGATTCAAAAACCTCTTACGGCATCATGGATTTGTTTCAAGAACTTCATGATAAAGAAAATACCATCATAATGGTCACTCATGAGGAGGACATTGCTGAGTACTCACATAGAATCATTCGTCTAAGAGATGGACTGATAGAAAAAGATGAACTCAATAAAAATATTAGAACCACGGGGATAACTGCATGAGCGTTAAACTGTACACAAAAACCGGAGACAAAGGAGAAACTTCTTTGCTAGGGGGTAAAAAGGTATCTAAGGCTGATCTAAGAATTGAAGCGTATGGCAACGTTGATGAACTTAACGCATTCATTGGTCATTTAAAGGACCAGGAATCCATAGAGAATCGTTTCAAGCAACAACTTTACTGGATCCAGAAGCATCTGTTTACTATCGGAAGTATTCTGGCTGTAGAAGAAGGTTTTAAAGGATTTGAACTACCAAAAATCTCTGAAAGTGAAGTGCGTCATCTGGAAACGTGGATTGATGATTGTGAATCTAAAGTTCCTCCACTGAAGAATTTTATTTTACCCGGAGGCCATACTTCTGTTTCTTTAGCTCATGTTTGCCGAACGGTATGCAGAAGAACGGAGCGCTCTATTGTAGCCTTATCAAATAGTAATGATGTAGATCAGGTGATTTTACAATTCATTAACAGATTGTCTGATTATTTGTTCATCTTTGCTCGTGTCACAAGCGTAATTCTAAATACTTCGGAAATACCTTGGTCTCCAGATAGAGATTAATCTTTTAAACTCATAATCTTTCATAATTATGATAGAAACAATAGATATAAAAATAGAGAAAACATCTTCTTCAAAGCTTTCTTCAATCAATTTCGATCAACTGTCATTTGGTAAGACTTTTTCAGATCATATGTTTGAAGCAAACTACCGTGATGGTGAATGGCAGGATCTAAAAATTACGGAGTATCAGGACTTTACTATTAGTCCTGCAAATGCTACACTTCACTATGGCCAAAGCATCTTTGAAGGGCTGAAGGCACACAAAAGTAAGGATGGAGAAATTCTTCTTTTCCGAGCTGACGCAAACGCTAAGCGATTAATGAAAAGTGCGGAGCGGATGTGTATGCCGCCTGTACCTGAAGAATTATTCCTGGAGGCAATTGAACAACTGGTTTCTATGGATAAAGATTGGGTGCCGGATAGTCCAGGAACCTCATTATATATAAGACCTTTTCAGTTTGCAAATGACCCATTTCTAGGAGTTCGCGCGTCAGAAACCTATAAATTTGTAGTGATTACAGGACCGGTTGGTGGTTACTACAGCGAGCCGGTCAAAGTAAAAATTGAGAAGCATTTTACCAGAGCAGCTCAAGGTGGAGTGGGCGCAGCGAAAACTGCTGGCAATTATGCAGCATCCCTTTACCCTGCCAAAAAAGCAAACGAAGAAGGCTATCACCAATTAATTTGGACAGATAGTAAAAATCATCAGTACATCGAGGAGTCAGGGACTATGAATCTTATGCTGGTGATTAATGATACATTACTTACTCCTCCAACTAGCGATTCTATTTTACCCGGAATAACGAGGGATAGCGCTCTTGTTCTTGCTAAAGAATGGGGGCTAAACGTAGAGGAAAGACCCATTAAGGCGGAAGAAATTATCGATGCTATTCATAAGGGCACGTTAAGTGAAGCGTTTGGCATTGGTACTGCTGCAACCATATCACATATTAAAACAATAGGTCACGAGGATGAAGATTATGAATTATCTTCCGTTGAAAATAGGCCAATTTCAAATCGTATCCTTGAGACTATCACAAAGATTAAACTTGGAGAGGTGGAGGATAGATACGGCTGGATTAGGAAGATATAGTAGTAGTTTCCTTTCTTATCTTTTGCCATTCTAAAATTTTTTTGAACATTAATGACTATCGAAGAACTGAAAGATTTAAAGGCTCGAGTTAATGCCTTAAGGGGGTATCTTTGACTATGACGACCGAAAAAAAAATCTCGAAGAATTAGAACTCGTTACTGCTCAGCCAGATTTTTGGATGAATCCTGAAGAAGCTGAGAAAACCATGAAAAAAATCCAGGGTCTAAAAGCTTGGACCAAGAGCTTCGAAGAGGTAGAAACTTCATTAGGTGATGTAGAAACACTATTTGAGTTTGCACAATCAGGAGAGGCATCAGATGACGAAGTAGTTGAGGCATACAAGTCATCTTTAGTGTTTTTGGAAGAGCTTGAGCTAAAAAAAATGTTGAGTGAGGAAGAAGACCAACTCTCTTGTATGCTTCAAATAACCCCGGGAGCCGGGGGCACAGAAAGTAATGATTGGGCTGGTATTCTTATGCGTATGTATATCATGTGGGGAGAAGCTAAAGGATATAAAGTAAAAGAAATAGACTATCAGGCAGGCGATGTCGCCGGAGTTAAATCAGTAACGCTGGAGTTTAATGGTTCAATGGCTTACGGTTATCTTAAATCCGAAAATGGTGTTCATCGATTGGTTAGGATTTCTCCATTTGATAGTGGTGGTCGTAGGCACACTTCATTTGCCTCGGTTTATGTATATCCGGTTGTAGATAACTCTATTGAAATTGAAATCCATCCCAATGAAATCGAAATGCAAACTGCTCGCTCAGGAGGAGCAGGAGGTCAAAATGTGAATAAGGTAGAAACCAAAGTGCAGTTGACCCACCTTCCTACTGGCATTGTGGTAGTGTGCCAGGTAGAAAGATCACAGTTGGCAAATAGGGAACGTGCCATGCAGATGCTAAAATCTCAGCTTTATCAAATGGAAATCGAAAAAAGAAATAAGGAGAGAGATAAAGTGGAAGCAGGAAAAAAAGCCATTGATTTCGGATCTCAGATTCGTAATTATGTGCTTCATCCCTATAAGCTCATTAAAGATGCAAGGACAGGTTATGAGCGTACCGATGTGCAAAACGTTTTGGATGGAGACCTAAATGATTACATAAAAGCATATTTACTGCACCAAAGGGAGTAAATCAATAGGTTTCAATGAAAAGATACTCGCTGAACTTCTGGTTGCTCTCCATTAGTTCATTTCTCTTTTTTGGTTCATTTAATATGGTATTACCAGAATTACCAGACTTTATGCGATCTTTTGGGGGAGAGGATTACATAGGTTTGCATATCACTTTATTTACCTTAACCGCACTTATTTCTCGTCCATTCAGCGGAAAGCTTACAGATACTTGGGGACGAATTCCTGTTATGATATTTGGAGCCGCAATAACAGCGATCGTTTCTCTTTTTTACCCATTCTTTCTAAATATTTATCTTTTTCTTTTTATCAGGTTTATCCATGGTTTTTCAACCGGGTTTAAACCGACTGGAACTGCTGCCTACGTGGCAGACATAGTCCCTTTAAATAGAAGAGGAGAGGGTATGGGTATTTTAAGTTTTTTCGGTATGACAGGAATGGGCGCGGGGGCGGCTATCGGGGGTGAAATTGGAAAGCACTATTCTACTGAAGTGTTGTTTTACACGAGTGCAGTCGTAGCGCTGCTCTCTGTAATAGTCATTGCCGGAATAAAGGAGACAGTAGAAAATAGGCAAAAATTTTCGTTTGGATTGTTGAGAATAAAACGCTCAGATATTTACGAACCTACTGTTTTAGTCCCTTCTGTGGTCATGATGTTGGTTACTTTCTCATTTGGGACAACGCTTACTTTGACTCCGGATTTTAGTTTACACGTTGGGCTAGAAAACAAAGGGCTTTATTTTTCTTATTTCACTTTTACCTCTCTCATTTCTCGTGTTTTAGGCGGAAGACTCTCGGATGAGTTTGGAAGAAAGAAAATTTTAATGGCTGCTATGTGGATTGTTGCCATTGGGTCTGTTTATACAGGTTTTTCTAACAATGCTTTTCATCTTTTAACAGGAGCCTTAATTTTTGGTGCAGGATATGGTCTCTCTTCTCCTTCACTCTTTGCTTGGGCTGCTGATTTAGCGCCAGATAAATTTAGGGGAAGAGGTTTCTCTACCTTATTTATGGCACTTGAGATTGGAATAGGAACAGGAGCTATGTTTGCAGGCCAGATTTATGCCGGGGATCCTAATAACTTTCCGTTAATTTTCTCTGGTTGTGGGGTATTGGCTTTTTTGGCTTTTATGTATCTCCTATTTAAAGACAACTGAGATCCGGAGATAGAACACTCAATTTCAAGTCTTTAACGGTTTAATCAACTCAATTAATCGAATATTCATACTTAATAATTTTGATCCCTCAAATTTGGAGAACGATGTTGTCATCTCATTCGAAATCAATTATCCCCTATTCATCCATTAAAAACTTAAAATGCTCCTTTCAAAATAATAGAATCCTTTGCAAGACTGGATTTTTGGTTCAAATCGAGACTTTTGGAATTTCAAAAACGTAGTTTACTGGTCGTAAATGAGGCTTTTGAAATTTTGAATAACGAAGAGTTGGGCCAAAAGGCGGGTTTTTCAAAGGATTTTAACACTAAATGATACAAGCTCCAATAAAAAGGCCTCTGAGACATTACTGATTTAACCCACCTTATACCCACCTTAAGCAGCCTTCTTTAGGGCAGCCAGTTGTTGTTCAAGGCTTTTAC
>JBCCLN010000095.1:0-14148 GCA_039026865.1 Bacteroidota bacterium
CTTCCTTGGTGAAGCATGAGTAAAATTTTAGATCGCATCACGTCTCTATGACCCATACAATGCGCCCTCGAAGTAGCAATGAGTGTTTTTTCATCTTCTGGACTTAAGATCAACTTTCTTCCTTTTCTTGCCATAGAGCAAAAATAATATTAATTCGCTTATTAACAAATCTTTACACTAGCATTCGTTTTGATTGTTTCGGTTTTGATACGCTATACAGTATAGATCATTCAGATAAAACAAGTACTGCAAATCAGCAAGATTTCTAAATCCAAATGTGTTTATATGAATGTTAAACCTCATTTTTTATATTCACTAAGTTCCTAGTTCAACAAATGTATTTCTTTTCCTTAAGGAAGCGTTGGAAAACTAGAGTACATGCGCTCAAAACTTTATTTTCATTGCCAGAAAGCCGAATAGTGCACTTGGAGGAAATATATCTTTAACCCCAATAGATCAATTACGTGTTTCTGAGTCAAATATCAACTATATCAATAATCTGGTCTTACATAATGACAATTTTTTGCCAATCATTTACCAGATAGTAGTATTAGATGATACTTCATAGCGTTACTGGAATATAAAATGAATAACTTGAAAGTATCAAAAGCTATGTAAAATGAAAATACTCATCGTTTCAACCCTGTTTCTCGCCTTTCTGGACGTATCAGCTCAGGAGATAATCAACATCAAAATGCGGAGTTTGTCGAAGCCAATTATCAAAGCTGAAATTAACGGTAAAAAAGGCCTTTTTCTAGTGGATACCGGCTCCAGCATCTCAATAATTAATACTTCTTCTTTAACTTATTATCATCTTAAAGAAGTAGGAGCTAATGAGCAACATCGAAAGGCCGTTGGTTTTAGTGGTAAAAGAGCGTTTATCAAGAGAATCAAAAATGTGCGAGTGATTTTGGAAGGTAACTTTGACTATACAGAATTTTATAGTATTAAACTTGATCCAATCGTGGAATCAATTGAGATGGAAACCAATCTTAAAATTGCTGGAATTATTGGGACAGATATTTTAAGGAAATACGATGGGATTATTAATTACAAAAAGAGAAGTATTATTTTGAGAAACAACAAAATCAAAAAAAACTTTATCGAAAAAGCCTACTAACTGTTTAGTTAGTATTTCTCAAGAAAGGACGAAAACACACTTATGGACACCTGCAGCTTAGTTTTTTGAGAAAGAATGAATCGAATCTATTTTATATTTTTAAAATCGTTTTATCAATTTTTTGCAGAGTTCACCTGGCTTTAATGAGCGAAAGTTCACCGGGCATTTAATAATAGCCACACAAAGCCTAAGAAAATCCTTTGCAAAACTGGATTTTTGGTTCAAATCAAGGCTTCGAGAATTTCAAAAACGTAGTTTACTGGTCGTAAATGAAGCTTTTGAAATCTTTGAGTAATGAAGAGTCGGGCCAAAAGGCGGGTTTTCAAAGGATTCAAAGAATTTAATGGTGAATAATATCTCTAACCTAAATTTTGGTTTAACCAGAAAAATTCGGGTGTTATTTATTGAGATGAGGTAACACATTGAATAGGAGGTAAGTGATTTCGAATGAGAGGGCAACATCTTTCCCTAATCTGAGGAATCAAAAATCATTCAGTATGAATATTCAACTACGGTAAATCAATTACTTGAATCTACCCGCCACTATTTGTGTTGAATTATGCAGGTTAAAGATTGTCACTCAAGAAAAATTTTTACTCCTTCTATTATTTTTACATTAAGCCTATTAATCCGATGGGATCGTATAAGTTAAAACCTTCTCGTAAATCGCTTAAGTATTCATTACTTCAACCATCCTCATCAATTCTGGTTTAATCGGTTTGTTTTTGCTAATAGCTAGTTTAAAGCTCGTGTAAACGACTTGATCATTGATAATTCCAGCCATCACATTACTTTTTCCGTCGATTAAACCTTCTACGGCTGCAAGGCCCAATTGAGATGCCAAAATGCGATCAAAAGAAGTAGGAGACCCTCCTCTTTGCATATGACCTAATGTGGAGACTCGAATATCCAGTTTTGGAAGCTTTTCCATCACTCTGTTGGCAATCTCGTGAGCATTGCCCTGTTCACCACCCTCAGCAACTATTACAATGGCCGACGTTTTCTCCTTGTCTCTTCCCTGATTTAGGGTGTCAATTACATCTTGAATAGTAGTAGAGGTTTCGGGGATCATTACAAGCTCCGCACCTCCTCCAATACCACAGTTTACAGCGATGTGACCGGAGTGACGTCCCATAACTTCGATAAAAAAAACCCGATCGTGAGAGTTTGCTGTATCTCTTATTTTATCGATTGCATCTAGTGCGGTATTTACCGCAGTATCGAAGCCAATGGTACAATCGGATCCATACAGATCATTATCAATCGTTCCTGGTGCACCCACAATAGGTACTCCAAATTCCTCATAAAATATATTGGCACCAGTGAAAGTACCGTCTCCTCCAATTGCCACTAGACCTTCTATACCTTTAGCTTTAAGGTTTCGGTTAGCTTTTTTTCTTCCCTCTTTAGTTTTAAATTCCTCGCTCCTGGCTGATTTCAAAATAGTACCACCTCTCTGAAGAATATTACTGACCGAATAAGACTTCATTTGATAGATATCACTTGTTATGAGACCATTGTATCCATATTTGATTCCATAAACATTTAAACCTAAGTTTAACCCTGTACGAACAACAGCTCTTACGCATGCATTCATTCCTGGGGCATCTCCTCCTGATGTAAAAACTCCTATACTTTTCATGTATATCTAATTTATTTTCAATTGCGCACATTGAATTCGCAATAAGCTACACCAGCGAACCGATTCATTCAACAGTTGGTACAGATTCGCTTTTGACTCTTTATGCTCATTTCATATGTGATTATCATCTATATATTTCCAAACAAGACTTGACGCCCCTAAAATTGGCGCATCATCATCTTTTAGTCCTGAAGGTAATAGCTGTATTTCTTTGTCAAGGAAAAGAGGCATTAGATATTTCTCCATATTTTTCTGAGCTGGGGCGAATATATGATGGCCTGCTTTTGATAAACCACCCAGCAAAAATATGGCTTCGGGGTTAGTATGCACAACAAAATCCGAAAGCTTCATGCCTAATATTCTTCCTGTATACTTAAAAGCCTCTATTGCGATTTTATCTCCATTATCAGCGGCTTCCGAAATAGTTCTTGTGCTCAGGTCATCAAAACTGATGGATCTAAGAACGCTTGGTTCTGTGTAATCAGCTAATAACTTGTAAACGGTTCTTCGAATCCCTGTTGCGCTTACGTATGTTTCAAGACACCCTCGCTTGCCACAACCACAAAATCTTCCATTTATATTAACTAGGGTGTGGCCCAATTCCCCAGCAAAACCATGCTTGCCATAGACAAGTTCCCCATTTGAAATCACTCCTCCACCTAAACCAGTTCCGACAGTTAAGACAATAAAGTCTTTCATGTGCTTCGCATTCCCATAAACTTTTTCACCCAAAGCGGCAGCGTTTGCATCATTGGTCATAATGCACTCTTTATTAAAGACACGCTTCACTTCTTTTGCAAAGTCTGATATACCTGCCCAGGGTAAGTTGGGCGGATTTTCTATGGTCCCATGATAATAGTTTGCGTTTGGAGCTCCTATGCCTATTCCAATAACATCATCCAGACGATATAATTTTTCAATTTCCGGCTTAATTGCCGAAATAAATTCTTTATAGTGTTGATGCTCCTGAGTTTTAATCCTTGATTGAGCTAGTATATTTCCATGAATATCAGCAAAACCAAACTTAGCGTTTGTGCCTCCAATATCAATTCCTAAGGCTAGTTTTTTCATCTTTCTTCTAGGTTTATCAACTCAAATTAGGTTCCACCTCTTTTTCTAGTCATATAAACGCTACCTGGTCATCGATCAGCAAAACTAAAATCGCCGCGATTATCATGGAAATCCCAACTCGTCTATTAATACAAAACAGATTTTTCAAAATAAAAATAGTTGATTATTAAACCTTTCAATAAGTGTGTAGATTATTTGAGTCATGACAACAAAAAAGTTTAATATTCTGGTGTGTACGCCTTTTTTTGTTAACATGGAACCAGTGAGCATCATATCTTGCGTTATCAACATGCTTGCCCAAGCTTTTTCGACATAAACTATAGATTTTGCCAATCAAATATCATGGTTTCTCTCTTGTATTTGACCATAATTGTTTTTACTTCATCTATCACTTTTCCTTTTATTGGATCTTTATATGGATCAAAATCAGAAATAGACTTTACGAAAGCATAGCTTTCTGCTTTTATTCCATCAATCTTTTCTAATTCATCCATTCCGAATCCATGAAAGAGAACCTTCAATTTTGAAATACTACTTTCATAAGAACCAGATGCTTCTTCTATTTTAAGTATTTTACTTGAAGGATCAAACGTAATCTTTCTCCGGTGATAAACTCCATTTTCATGATCATAAGTAACTCCATCATCCTCATAATATTCGAAAATGCTAGCCTCTTCTCCATTGTAAACATGAAGCTCTAATAACTCTCCCTTTTCTTTCGTGTTCTTATGCGCTTCTGGATAAATTGGAATAATGGCAGAAGATTTAACAAACAAAGGAAGTTCTTCTAACCCGTATTCTCTGATGATTTCCTGATTACCTTCAAAAGATTTATCAGTAAAAAAGTCATACCATTTACCCTTTGGTAAATACAACTTTAAATATCGATCATTACTCCCGATTGGGGCTACCAAGATAGATTTTCCGTATAAATACTGATTTTCATAATCCCTTTGATAAATGTTCTCGTCGTGGCTGTAATCGATTGCTAAACTTCTAGCTACTGGTAATCCTGTTTCTGTGGCATGAAGGAACACACTATAAGTATAGGGCATTAACTTGTATCGTAGATTGATATAGTTAGCTGAAATTTCCTCTGCCTCTTCACCAAAAGACCAAGGTTCTGAGTCCTTGGAATTGATCATACTGTGGCTTCTAAAAAACGGAGCAAATGCCCCTAACTGGATCCACCTCGCGAACAATCTGCTGTCACTTTCTCCACAAAAACCACCTATATCATAGCCGGTATATGCAACGCCAGAAAGTCCAAAACTATTAATTAATCTAACTCCCAACAGCATATGATCACTTGTAGCAACATTGTCCCCAGTCCATAAAGCGCTGTATCTCTGAACTCCTGAAAACCCTGCTCTTGTAAGTATAAAGGGTCTTTTTCCTTCTAAATTTTTTTTGGCGGATTCAAATGTGCTCCGTGCCATTTGGAAGCCATAAATATTACGACATTTTCTGGTAGTCGCAGGTTTTCCTTCGAATGAAAATTGTATATTCTCAGGTAACATATTTCCCCAAGTCGCAATTTCGTTCATGTCATTCCAAAAACCTTTGAGCCCCATATCAGTGTAGCTTTCCAACATTTTTGTCCACCAACTCCTTGTACTTTTTTTGGTAAAATCCGGAAAATGGCACCAACCAGGCCACACCTCACCTTCATAATATGATCCATCGGGATATTTAAGAAAAACATCTTCACTTACTCCCGATTCATAAACGTGATATCCTTCCTCTATTTTTATTCCAGGATCACAGATAACTACCACTTCGAATCCAATATCCTCTAATGCCTTAATCATTCCTTCTGGATCAGGGAAGTTTCTCTTATCCCAACTGAATATTTTGTATTTCTCCATATAGTGGATGTCCAATACCATCACATCTACAGGGATATCTTTTTGACGAAATTTTTGTGCAATATTCATAACCTCTTTGTCCGGGTAGTAACTATAGCGGCATTGCTGATATCCCAAACTCCAAAGTGGTGGAAGTGGCATCCTCCCCGTTAGCCAAGTATATGATTGTATAATGTTTTCTACCGAACCTGAAAAAAAATAATAATCGATATCTCCTGCATCTACCGAAAAACTTGAAAATCTGTTATTGGAAGCGCCAAAGTTAAAATGACTCTTATAGGTGTTATCTAGGAATATACCGTAAGTACCTTGATTATGAATACCTATATAAAAAGGTATAGATGCATAAATTGGGTCCTCTTCCAATCCGTAAGCGTAAGCATCAGTATTCCAATTTTGAAATCCTCTACCCCGTCTGTTCAATCCTCCGGTTTTCTCACCTAACCCGATAAACTTTTCGCTTTCTTGCAATAATTTATAAACTGTTTTTTGAGTGCCTTGACACTCCATTCCTAACCCAGCATCATCGGCATTAATCAGCTTTCCATCTTTATCGTAAAAAGAAAAATGAATCGGAGATTTATTAACCTGAATCTTTATATGATCGGATTCAAGTATGATTATCTCTTTAGAGTCTTCAATAAAAATTTGTATTTCCATCGGATTTTCTATTACCGTATATGAATTGATATCCGACTGATCGGGAATATATTGATGTATCCTAACAATGTCTGCTTTGTAGAAGATCACATCATAGTGAAAAGAAGATGTATGCAGTTGAATTCCTGACCTTATTTTTAAATAATTAGATAGTTTATCCCCATTTTTCAAAGGCATATTTGTGGGAAAATTATTGGTTTCTGACATTAATTAGATTTTCGTTATATGGTGAACTGTTAAGTACTAATTCCATAATACGGCCTAAAACTCCTATAACGGCCATCATTTTCGCTTAATTAAACGAAATGAATGTGAAACGAGCAGAAAAAATACCTTAAACAGTTGCCTCATGTTTATGCTACAACATCTGTTTTTTTTCAAGGTTTTAACAATTCTCTCAGTAAGGGTAGCAGCTAGTTCAATTTAATTTTTCCAACACCTTCTTTTAGTCACTTTCTATTTTTTTTGATCAGAAGCTCAGTAGCACACTGACTTATTTTAACCCGAATTTCAAGACATGGAAAAATTCGGGTGTTATTCATTGAGATCATGTAACACGTGGAATAGGAGAATCCTTTGAAAAACCCGCCTTTTAGCCCAACTCTTCGTTACTCAAAATTTCAAAAGCCTCATTTACGACCAGTAAACTACGTTTTTGAAATTCTGAAAGCCTCGATTTGAACCAAAAATCCAGTTTTGCAAAGGATTCTCTGAGGTAATTGATCTAGAATGAGAGGACAACATCTTTCCCCATATCTGAGGAATTAAAAATCGTTCAGTACGAATATTTAATCTACTGTAAATCAATTACTTGAACCAACTTGCCCCGCCACTATTTGTGGTGAATAATCCGGTATAATTCGCCTTTAAATCTTTTATGCTCATTTCAGGAAAACAAGAAAACGAAATGACCTTTGCCATAACATAATAGTTAGAAGATATAAGCAAATTTCTTATGTGATCGTTAGAGGAAGGGAACATGGTCTAGCCCTTATACTCTCCACAGAGCGAATTTCATTTGCGATCAACACTGAATGAGCATATATTAAGTCCCAAATAAATAAGAAACCAACATGGCAGCCCAAAAGAGAATCAGGCTTTATGATAGTGTTCTAGTGGAATGTGCCTGGGAGGTGTGCAACCAGGTAGGAGGAATCTACACCGTAATACGGTCCAAAATCCCTGCCATGATAGAAAAATGGGGCGATAACTATTGTTTGCTAGGACCCAATGTAAATCCCAACATCAAAGCTGAGTTTGATGATATTACGGCGGGTGAGGACGCCGTTTTCCGCACCGTGGAGAAAATGAAATCCTTAGGATATGATGTCAGATATGGACGTTGGCTGGTCACCGGCCGCCCCAAAGCGGTCTTGCTAAATCCAGAAAATGTTATCAATAGATTAAAAAATCTTCAGATTCACTATCATGATACTCACGGAATAGTTATTCTAGAAGATCACGATCTCCTCAATCAAATACTGAGATGGGCAGACTTAAACAAGACTTTTTTTAAAGTTTTATCTGAAGAATGCCAAATAGAAGGAAAGCGATTACTTGCGCATTTTCATGAGTGGATGTCAGGACTTCCTATTTTGGATATCAAAAAAGACAACTATCCATGCAAAACCATCTTTACTACTCATGCCACTATGCTGGGAAGATACCTTGCCATGACAGAATCTTCCTTTTATGATAACATGAATAAATATGATTGGCATAAGGAAGCCACCAAGTTTAATATTTTACCAATCGTTCAAATAGAAAGAGCTGTTGCCCAAGCAGTTGATACCTTTACTACAGTAAGTGCTGTGACAGGACAAGAATGCATTCATCTTCTAGACAGGAAACCAGATGCTATCACACCTAACGGACTTAATATTCCTCGGTTTGTAGCATACCATGAAGTACAAAATCTTCACCAGGAGTTTAAGGAAGAGATCCATGACTTTACCATAGGCCACTTTTTCAATCACAGTGGCTTTAACTTAGATAAGACGCTCTACTTTTTTACTGCTGGAAGGTATGAATACAAAAACAAAGGATTTGACATCACACTAGATGCGCTAAAACGACTTAATAAACAGATGATTAAAGAGAAATCTGATGTGACAGTAGTGATGTTTTTTATTACGAAAAGACCTACATGGAGTATCAATCCCGACGTATTGGAAAGCCGTGGGGTTTTGGAAGAAATTCGACACACATGTGAGAGTATTCAAAAGCAACTAGGTCAACGCTTATTTATGAAAGCGGCGGCATCTACGGACGATCACCGCCTCTGTGACCTCAATGAATTGGTGGACGATTATTGGAAACTACGATATAGAAGAACTATTCAGTCCTGGAAATCTAATAAATGGCCCATTATTGTGACTCATAACCTCACCGACGATCTGGATGACGAGATACTCAATTATCTCAGAAAAGAAGACATGCTTAATGCTCCAGGAGATCGGGTAAAAATTGTCTACCATCCTGATTTCATAGATTCTACGAACCCGCTTTTTGGAATAGACTACACTGAGTTTGTAAGAGGTTGTCACCTTGGAATTTTCCCTAGCTATTATGAACCTTGGGGTTACACTCCTCTTGAGAGTATTGCCAGCGGTGTACCAACCGTTACATCTGATCTTTCTGGATTTGGGAAGTATGCTTACAGCATAGAAAAGAACCCTGAAGAAAGTGGTGTATATCTATTGAAAAGGGAAGGAAGAAGATATGAGAAGCAAGTAAGCGACTTAACAAAGTTTCTTCACAGTTTTGCGCAAACTGAGCGAAGGGAACGGATTATCATGCGAAATAAAGCAGAAGACTTTTCAGAAAAGTTTGATTGGAAAGTATTGCGATCCGAATATGAAAAGGCCTACAGAAAAGCTTTGAGGTCCCAGTAATAAAGGTATCAAATAAAATAGCTGATTTGACTGATTACCTTACCAAAAGGCGGGGTTTTTCAAAAGATTCTAATAGTTTACATTCGTTTATAATTAGTGTTTCTAAGAAAACAGTGCCTTTTGAAAGAAAATGATGTTTTTAGCTTGTAGAGCATATTTTTTGAGTTTTCGATGCATAAATAGTTGTTGAATCTATTTTAAAGATTCTATCGAAAACGCAATAAAAACCACAGTTTCACCCTCGATTCATATTAAAATTCCTCTGGATTTTGAAAATTAATAAATCGATTTCAAAGTATACAATAGCTTCGATTCATTCTTTCTCTAAAAAACTACGCTGTAGGGGTCAATAACGTGTTTTTCGTCTTTTCTTAGAGACACTAATTAGTTTATTTACTTTGAGTTCTTGCTTTCTTGCTTACTAAGACCAATAATCTGTATTTGAATTGAAGATTCAATAATATTATTATCCCAACAAAGTCAACCATTTGTCATCCATGAAAAATGACGAATACTTCAATGGATGCTTACTGATTTTTTAATCGGTTTTGTCATGTAATACTAGCTCGAATACTTCATTGTATCCAAAATACGTTTGACCTGCAGGTCTCCAAAACCATATATAGGTTCCCTTTTAGAAAACTCACGATATAAAAGACCAAAATCCTTAGTAGAAAATTTCTCTGCTATCTCTTCAATTACTCGCTCAACTTTCCCTTTCCCATCTAAACCTGGAAGTCGTTCTATATGGGCTTTTACTGCCTCTGCAATAAAAGGATAGTCCTTCTTAAGCTCATCCGAAACAGCCTTCAACATATTTAAATCTTCCTTTTGATAGGCCGGCCATAATTGATTCCATCTATTAACCTTCCGGATCATTTGTTTTTGTTTGAACAAATCTATTAATCCCTGATGATGGTAATTAGCAAAACTATATGGGCTATGATGATCTGGTCTGACCAAAAAGAGATTTATTTTTTTGTCTTTTAACAAGTTTATGGTAAACCAAAGGTTAACCTGACAGAACAGGTCATCTTCAAACCAAAGATTTATTTCACTATTCTCACAGATTTCTAGAATTTTATTCATTTCTGATTTCACCATATTGAAATAATCTAACGGTGCCGAGATTGGATAACTCTTAGATATAAAGTGAGATCTCTGTTCGAAAAAAGCTTCAAGCGCATTCTCATCTACGGGCCCATCTATCAAGCATTCTCGAAAAATGACTTTATTCCCTTCTATTTCATTAGGAAACCTTTCCCTAAGAGCATCTCCATTTAAGACATGATAGATGTTTTCCATTGGTTCAGTAAGATTAATTAACCGTTTTAAGATATGTTTGCAACGAAAATAGGATTTACCAACTTACAATCTTTCTATTCTAGATATCATTTCTAGATATCATTTTTTGAAGATTTATCATCATAATAGCCGATTTGCAATAAGTTTCATATTTAAATTCTCATTAAAATCTAAAAATAATTAATCAATCTTGCAAATAAAATCAGCCAACAAGACAAAATTAAGTAGAGGGCATCATTTTAATAGTTGTTAAGCCGGTTCTTAACTTTAATATAACTTTTCCATTTGAAAAGCGATGAAACCGGCGCATGAACAAAGTCTTTTCAATTCCTCTGTTGTTAAAACCACCAATGGGTAAATGAGGATGAGCAAACTGCACTACAGCATGATTAACTGCCATCATTCCAAGGGTAGCTTCTTGTATCACTCTTTTTATGGTTTTCTTATTCCTCGAAAATAGACAAAGTGCCAATGGCTTAGGTCTATCGTTAATGAACTGCATCTGTCACCTTGTATCAGTAGAATTCAAGATTGGAATAATTGGACCAAAAATCTCCTCTTTCATTACATTCATTTTTTTTGGTAATTTTTTATAAAACTGTTGGAGTAAATTTCTAATGTTAAGGAAGCAAGATTTGCCGCAGTGGCCTTTATCACAGCACTTTTAGTTAGCGAATTTTATGTTACATAGCTACCTCAGTGGCGAAATGTATTGAAATGCAGGTTAAGATTTTAAGAAGCATTTTTGATGGTGTAGAAACCGCTTTTTTATTTGAGATTATGTGATGATATTCATCAATTAATAAATTAAATAAGAAACTCCCAACAAAACATCCTTCTGAATTTTCGTTAGGCACATTTCTCAAAAACTTAACAATTTATTTGTCATATTAATATTGTAAGTAACTAATAATTTACCGATCTTACTACAAGAAATAATTTACCATTAACCATGTTACAAAAACATCTCACTCCTTATATCTTACATAGAAATCAAAACTTATTTATCGGGCTAAGCAAGCACAACAATTCTTTAGAACAATTAGCTGCCATTATCGACTTCAAGGTGTTCAGACCAAAAGACTAATTAATCCGACCTAAGACTTGTTTAAAACCGTACGGCTTTGTGGAGTCCTTGAACGTTGTAAGTCTAGTTAAAGCTAATACAACAAGAAAAATTCAGAAATCGAAGGCGACTGATCTCTGAAAAGAAGAGGAAGAGTTACATGTAGAGAGATTCTCAGTTTATCTGATGATAGTTATCTAGCAAATACCCTTAAAACAGCAAAAATTATCAAATATGAAGCGCACAGCTTTGTGGCTACTGTTCTTGGTCGGAACGGTTACTCACGCACAATATACCTTTAAAGCACGCGTCTTGGATGCGGAAGGAAATGAGCCTCTATTAGGAGCTACGGTCAAAATTAGTGCAACCGAAGGAGCTATTGCAGACCTTAATGGATATGTTGAAATCACCAATATTGAACAAGATACGATTCATATATCAGTTTCTTATGTTGGTTATCAATCATTCGAAAAGACCTTCACTTTTCCTCTGGAAGGTATTCAAACCATTATGCTCAAGCAAGGAGAAGAATTGGAAGAGGTAGTTGTTACGTTAACCAGAAGCAGTCGTACCATAGATGAAATCCCTACAAGAATTGAAGTAATTAGTGCCGAGGAGCTGGAAGAAAAAGCGATCATGAAATCATCAAATATTGCCATGGTACTTCGGGAGAGTACGGGTATTCTCATGCAGCAGACCTCAGCCAGCTCTGCGAATCAAAGCATACGAATACAAGGATTGGATGGAAGGTATACCCAGATCCTCAAAGATGGATTCCCTCTTTTTGGTGGATTTTCCAGCGGGCTCAGTATCATGCAAATTCCACCCTTAGACTTAAAGCAAGTGGAAGTTATAAAAGGAAGTAATTCTACGCTTTTTGGTGGTGGCGCCATTGCGGGTCTCATCAATCTAGTCACCTATACGCCGCAAGCAGATCGAAAACTTCGATTGATGCTAGATCAAACACAAGCCGAGGGGACCACCTTTAACGGCTTCTATGCCGAACGGTTCAATAAATTCGGACTGACTTTTTATACCTCAGCCCATCGACAAGAAGCCTATGACCCTAATGCAGATGATTTTAGTGACATTCCACAAATACGAAGCATCACAATTAACCCTTCCTTATTCTATTACTTAAATGACCAATCTAATCTTCGATTGGCTATTAATACTACCTTTGAAAATCGCCTTGGTGGTGATATGATGGTGATTGATGATAAACCAAATGGCATTCATCAATTCACCGAGAAAAATGAATCCCAACGATTATCTTACCAATTGACCTATGAAAATCACACGGACAACCATAGGTATTTGACCATTAAGAATAGCCTCAGCTACTTTAACAGAGAAATTACGGAACCTGATTTTGTTTTCATGGGCAAGCAATGGTCCTCTTTTAGTGAAGCAGCTTACAACTATAAAAGTGCTGCATCTAACTGGATCACTGGCGTGAATGTATACACTTACCGATTTGAAGAGGCGCCTTTCGATTCACTAGATAGAGATTATGCTCACACTACTCTTGGAGTTTTCACACAAAATACACTAGATATTACAAATGGGCTTGCGTTAGAAACCGGTTTACGTTTAGATTACGACTTGGATTATGGTTTTTTCCTGCTGCCTCGCAGCTCTCTGCTTATTAAGCTCAATAGTAGCTGGTCTAGTAGAATTGGGGGTGGTTTTGGTTATAAATTACCAACTATTTTCAATGAGGAAGCTGAAAACCTGACCTTTCAGGATGTATTACCTATTATTAAAGACCAGATAGAGACGGAAAGATCTATCGGTGGAAACTTTGATCTGAATTATCAGACTTTTCTGAGTAAAGAGTGGACCTTATCTATCAATCAGCTTTTTTTCTATACACACTTGACTGATGCATTAGTTTTTCGCCGTAACAGCTTAGGCCAGTTTTTCTACGAAAATGCAGATGGACCGGTAACAAGCCAGGGCATGGAAACCAATGTGAAGCTTGGATTTAGGGATTTCAAGCTTTTTGCTAATTACGCCTTCATAGATACCCGCTTGAAATATGAAAACCTGAACGAACAAAAACCTTTAACTCCAAAGCACAACATCGGCTCTGTGCTGATGTACGAAGTAGAGGATGAGTGGCGAATTGGGTATGAAGCGTACTATACAGGAGCACAGTTTAGGAACGACCGAACGCAGACGAAAAGCTATTGGATGATGGGGTTTATGGTGATGCGAACTTTTGGTAACCTGAGTCTTTACCTTAATTTCGAAAACTTTACAGATACGCGCCAGCACAGGTTGGAACGCTTTGATGTAGACTCACATTTCAAACCGGACTTCCCTGATATATGGGCCCCCATCGATGGTAGAATTATCAACGGAGGTTTGATTTTTGATTTATGAAATAGGCACAAGCTGAAGGAGGATAATTAGTGTCTTTAAGAAAAGGCAAAAAACACGCTTACTGACATCTGCAGCGTAGCTTTTTAGCAAAAAATGAATCGAACCTGTTTTATACTTTGGAATCAATTTCTCAA
>JBCCLN010000096.1:0-14074 GCA_039026865.1 Bacteroidota bacterium
AATTGAATGTAATATCTTGCTAAATAATTTACAGGCAGCAATCGATGATTTAAATGTGCTGTTTAGCAGAAGGTATAGCGGAGAAAACACTATGGTAACAATGGAGTCTTTAAGAACTTTTATAGGTGTGGAAAATGATCCATCATTTTCAGATCTGTTAGTATTATTTAACGTTTTAATAATAGAAAAAAGAAAAGAATTTATCGCACAAGGGATGAGATGGTTCGATGCAAAAAGATGGGGACTAGATATGACACATGACTTGCTAGATGGCTCACTGGTTACACTCGAATCTGGTGACCCCAGATGGGTGTTGCAAATCCCTAATTCTGCGATTCAGGTCGGAGGACTGGAACCTAATCCAAGATAATAATGAAAAAAATGACAAAACATCGTTTGATCTACCCATTAATGCTGCTTTCGATTGCATGTATCGTTAGTTTATCCCGTTGTTATGAAAGTGAAAATTTAGACGTGCCGCAAGCGGATAGCGAAGAACTAATCACCAACGAACTGGACGCCTACATCGATGAGAACTTTACTCAAAAATACGGAATGGCGGTACGTTACAAATTTGTAGATAATTACCTATCAGTAGGTCAGCAAACGACGCCACCCAGATTAGAATCAGTGCGGCCAATGCTTGATTTTATCCAGGAATATTGGATAGGCCCTTACCTTGAAGTAGAGAACGGGGAAGAGTTCTTTGAAAATCACGTACCCGCTGAGGTCATCTTGTTTGGGGGTTTGATCTATCAAGGATCCACCGTTCTATTAGGTGTGGCAGATGCCGGCGCAAGGATCTCTCTTTTGGATGTGAACTCTGTTGATCCTGATAATCAGGAGTGGATCTTATTTCAGCTTGGAACAATTTATCACGAGTTTGCCCATGTGGTGCATCAGAGATATAAGCTGCCAACAGGTTATGAAACCATTTCTCCAACCGGATATACCAGCGCGGGATCCTGGTTCAATATAAGTGACGAAGAAGCGATAGAAAGAGGCTTTGTTTCGCCTTATGGCTCAAGTTCCCCTAATGAAGACTATGCAGAATTGGTTTCTGCTTATTTATATGATCCGGATTTTGATGAAAAATTTACCACAGACGAGGAAAACTGTGGAGATGCTGATTGCGAAAGCCGTAATGCCGGAAGAGCGCTTATTAGAGAAAAACTTGCGGCCATTGCTGATCATTACGAAAATGTAACAGGTATAAACTTTGATGCATTAAGGGTATCCACCCAAGCCAAAATTACCAATTAGATGAAGCAGGCATTTTGGGCTATTTTCCCGTTTATGATGCTTTTAGCTTGTGAAGATAGTAGGCTAGACATTCCTTCTGTTGAGGAACGTACATCACAGGCATCAAAAGAATTGATGGACGAACTTACAGATCCTCCATTCGGTTGGAGATTGCAATATAAGCCAACCAACAATGCTGGAATCTTTCTCATTCTATTAAATTTTAATTCTAACGGCACCGTTAGGATCCAGTCAGATGTCTCAGATGAGGGTGGTATTTATCTTGACCAAACCATTTCATACCGTATTGATCAGGATTTGGAGACAGAACTTATACTTGAAACTTATGCTGTATTTCATTATTTATTTGAGCTCAACCAAAACAGTTTCGGAGCGGAATTTGAATTTTTATTTGAAGAAAAGGATGATGAAAATTTAATTTTTACTAGTAAAAGCGATGTAGGAATCCCTACCGAGTTGGTTTTTCAGCCCGCAGCAGCTTCAGATCCAGATCTTATTTCAAGTGAAATAATCGCTCAGCTTGCGCAGGGGAGTTATCGTTTTGGAAGCTTGGCGGGAATAATCGCTAGTCCCACATATCAAATTTATGTTCCATCCGATAATGTTTCGATTTTTACTTCTTTCGATTTAGGAAATAGACGCGCTAAAGTCTTCGGAGCTGCCTTTGGTAGAACATTTGAAGAGGTATCAACAACTAGTGTCAGCACCGCAATAGACTTGACTACGGATCTTTCTTTTATTAACGAAGAGGTATTTTTTGAAAGTCCGGTGTCATTTACTCTTGCAGGTAGTTCGTACAGTTTATCCAGCTTTCGTATTGCTGATTTTCAGGTGCAGGATACAATTTACTGTTCTCAAAATGATACGTACGTAGCATTTGATGCATCCTTTTCTTCAAACAACTGGGAGATGATTAGTTCACTTTTTGCCAGTCATTCCAATTTTGTTGATGATGAGAGTGAATTTTACCAGATTTCCGATGTGTTTATGTATGATGAAAAGGATAGTACCATTCAGTCTGATGTGCTAGAGGCTTTCCCTAATTCGATAGTATTTGTTTTAGTTTATAATGGAATTCCAAGAGGCTTTGAAGATGGAACCTTTACCGGCCTAGGTTGGGTAGGTGTAGATGAAAATAGCGCACTTGAGTTTTACCTTAGAGAAATGAATGTAACCGACACTTCTGGAAATCTTCTTGAATTTGAATTAATGGAAGGTACGTTCATTACCGTGCCTGACAGTCTGGAAGAAAAAGACGCTCTTTTTAGCCTGACGGATCAAATATTCGAGGGGGGAGCACTTTATGCTACTGAAATACTTTCCTCTGAAGATTTATTTGAAATCTACAATCCATGCAATGGGTACAAATTCTTCTTAACCGAATAAATCATCATCTTAATGATCTTTGGAGTCTAACTTTTTCAGGTTATACTCGGTCATCAGTATCACCGTAATAGAGAAAAGAGTATATTCAAAAATTGAGATGTAGAGAATGATGTTAATTAAGTCTTTACTATGGTCGAAGAATAAAGAAAGTTGCGTCAAGAACAAGATTATAGGGATCAATAGAAAAAGTCGTGAGCTGAATTTTTGAGCATAATCCCAGTTTTTTTGATTTTTTAAGGATCTTGAAGTCTTGTATCCAAAAATAGAATTGATCCTTTTCGGAGGAAAAAGAAAAAACAATATAAGTGGAACGCAAGCTGCCAAATCAAAAATGATTAAATTTTTCATTGTTGTTATTTACATGTCTCCAAAAAAGAAAAACTCTCGAGTGATACCTACCTACAGAACAGTTTTTAGCGAAGGACTCAATTGAATCTAATTTTATACACTGGAATTTATCAATCAATCTTGAAAATTCATCAGAATTTTAGACTAGTGAACTGATGTTTTGGTTAAAATCCCCTCAAATAGATTTAATGACCTACTTATACATTGAATCTTCAAAACCCTCGCTCCAGGAGTCAAAAACATCATTTTCTTATTATATATAACGTTTTCTTAGAGACACTAATGAGAAAATGAAAAAATTACTCCTACTCAAAAAGATGATTTTTAGACTAATTCACATCCTTCTGGACTTGCGAAATAACTTGAGATTTAATCTTTGATTATTTTTTAGATTCAATAGTATTTACTTGACATTTATGCCATCAACTTTTTATAATTGATTCTTTTTGGCCCTTCGTCCCCTAACCGTTTTTTTCTGTTTTCCTCATAGTCAGAAAAGTTGCCTTCAAACCAATAGACTTGTGAGTTACCTTCAAATGCCAATATGTGTGTCGCAATCCGATCGAGGAACCAGCGGTCATGAGAGATCACGACCACGCACCCTCCAAAATTCTCTAATGCTTCTTCCAGTGCGCGAAGCGTATTAACATCCAGATCATTAGTTGGTTCGTCCAGCAAGATCAAGTTGGAGCTTTTCTTCAATGTAAGCGCTAGATGTACTCTGTTTCGCTCTCCCCCTGAGAGCTTATTTACTTTCTTTTCCTGGTCAGGACCAAGAAAATTGAACTTGCTAACGTACGCTCTGGCATTTATTTCCTTACCTCCAAGATCAATGAGTTCATTCCCCTCCGAGATAACCTGATACACTGTTTTCTCAGGATCTAACTGATCGTGTTCTTGATCTACGTAACTCATTTCTACGGTCTCACCCAGCTCAAAACTACCTGCATCTGCTTCCTCTTTACCTGTAATTAATTTGAACAACGTTGATTTGCCCGCACCATTTGGACCAATTACTCCAATAATTCCTCCCTGAGGCAAACTGAAGGACAAGTCTTCAAATAGTAATTTATCGCCAAAAGCTTTTGAAACATTATTTGCTTCTATGACTTTCACGCCAAGCCTTGGGCCTGGTGGAATGTATAATTCTAAACTTTTTTCTTTTTCCTTGCGCTCTTCACTGAGCAGTTTATCATAGGCATTTAGCCGGGCTTTACCCTTCGCTTGACGAGCTTTTTGTCCCATTCTTACCCATTCTAATTCCCGCTGTAATGTTTTGTGTCGTTTAGACTCTTGTTTTTTCTCCTGGGCTAATCGCCTTTCTTTCTGCTCTAGCCAGCTTGAATAATTTCCCTTCCAGGGGATTCCCTCTCCCCGATCAAGTTCCAATATCCATCCGGCTACCTTATCCAAGAAGTAACGATCATGAGTAACTGCGATTACCGTACCCTTATATCGTTGCAAATGCTGCTCTAGCCAAAGTACTGATTCTGCATCTAGGTGGTTAGTTGGTTCATCTAACAAAAGGATGTCAGGTTGTTTCAAAAGTAAACGGCAAAGTGCTACTCTTCTTTTTTCGCCTCCTGAGAGATTTTTGACAATCGCTTCTTCTGGTGGGGTTCTCAAGGCATCCATTGCCCGTTCCAGTTTGTGATCAATCTCCCAAGCGCCTGTGGCATCTAATTGTTCTTGAATTTCCCCCTGGCGTTCTATAAGTTGATTCATTCGATCAGGATTATCCAGAACTTCCTGATCGGCGAACTTTGCGTTCACTTCATCGTATTCTTTTAACAAATCATTGATCTCCTTCACTCCTTCACGCACCACTGCTATCACGGTTTTCTCAGGATCTAACTCCGGTTCTTGTTCCAGCATACCTACGGTATATCCCTGAGAAAAAACTACTTCACCCTGATAGTCTTGATCCTTTCCTGCAATAATTCGAAGTAAGGAAGATTTCCCAGCTCCATTTAGTCCTAATACTCCTATTTTCGCACCATAAAAAAAAGACAAATAAATATTTTTAAGCACTTGTTTTTGCGGTGGATAAATCTTGTTTACCCCAGACATGGAGAAGATGATCTTTTCGTCTGACATGTGTAAGTTTGATTAAGAGATCGAATATACCAAGATACCTTTCATTTACGAAAAAACTCAAACCCGTAAAATGACAGAAATACCGTTTGGCTATGTGAAAGATGGAAAAATCTACCGAAAAGGATGGGCAGGATATCCAGATCGGGAGATTGGGGAGGTTCGGAATGAGGATGTGGAAAAATCATCCGATTTTTTTCAAGAACGATTTAATGACCTTTCAAAAAAGGTTCAAGACGTAACCAGTAAAATAGACAATACCGCCAATAAAGGTTCTTTTTTGATGAAGCTTGTTCATTTGAAAGATCAGCTTTCCGAACATGATGGCCTTGGAGACTATCAAACACTTTGGAATACTATTGATAAGTATGAATCTTTGGTAAAAGAGATCATACAAAAAAACAGAAAACGTAACTCAGAAATCAAAAGCGCTTTAATAGAAGAAGCTAACCAATTAGAAGATATTATAAGCTGGAAAGAAGCAACTGAAAAAGCTCACGATGTAAAAACACGTTGGATCAAAACCGGCAGCGCAGAAGAAGAGAAGAATGAAGAGTTAGAGAATGCCTTTTGGGAAAAGGTCACCCAATTTTATGATAAGAAAAAGCAATTTTATGAAGACAAGCAAAAACTGGTCGATTACAGAAAGAGGCAATATGAAAAGCTCTTAAAAGAAGCTGAAAAGCTAGCAGAACTTCATGGGAAAGTCCGCTTTGATAGAGTAAAAGAATTAAAAGAAAAATGGAAAGAAACCGGAGGTATTCCTGCAGACTTTTATCAACCATTACATGACTCCTTTCAGAAGGCACTGAAAGGAAAGAAAAAGCAATTTGTACAACCCTTAAACTATAAAGGAATTCTCGAAAAACTTGAACGAGTAAAATTGGATAAGGAACCGCTAATCAAAAAGGAACTAGACACCCTTAAAAAATTAATTTATAAAGATCGCTTCAAATCAGAAGAAAAGAATAAAACACTAGAATTTATCCAACTGCTCCTAGAAAGGGATTTTGTGATCAAGTTGGCCAACAAACACTTTCCAGATTTCCATAAAATGGTTAAAGAAAAGAAAAAGGGCATTAAAAAAGGTATTATTAAAGATCTCATACAGCGAGATACTGAAGATTTAAAGATTTATGAAGAAAACTCTGCTAATTTTTCATCATCGGATGGATCTATGAATAAACTATTTGAAAGCAAGATAAAAGGCCAAAAAAGAAAAATAGAAATAAAAACTACGCTATTAGAAGGGGTGGAAAAAGGAGAATTTTAAAAAAAATCGCAAACTTTTTCCTGACTTTTAGAGTATACACTAAACTTTTGGAAAAGCTCAATATATAAACTTTGATTTTTTCACAATAAAATTATATTTGCGCGCATTATTTTAAAAGATACTTAAAAAAAGGCTAGAATATGTATTGGACACTTGAATTGGCATCTTACCTGGAAGACGCTCCTTGGCCAGCCACCAAAGACGAATTGATTGACTACTCCATAAGATCTGGAGCACCTCTGGAAGTAGTGGAAAACTTGCAAGAACTTGAGGATGATGGTCAACCTTTTGAAAACATAGAAGAAATATGGCCGGATTATCCAACAAAGGAGGACTTTTTTTTCAATGAAGATGAATACTAAGTTTTATAGGAATTAAGAAACCCTGTTTTGAATAGACGAACAGGGTTTTTTGCTTTTACTTAGAATTCAGCATCGTCTCCTTTATCATCTTATTTCAGCATATTTTTGCTTTCTTACAGGCAAACCAACCTGGGGTGCTATACTTAGAATCCTTTGCAAAACTAGATCTTAGTTGAAATAGAGGCTTTCGGAATTTCAAAAAGGTAGTTTACCGGTCGTAAATGAGGCTTTGAAATTTTGAGTAACGAAAAGTTGGGTCAAAAGGCGGTTTTTTCAAAAGACTCTAATAACCACACAACTATTTCTTTCTAAAGTATTCGAAAAGAGAATTTTAACCTGTCTCCGGCTTCTCAAAAGGATTTTGAGAGGATTTGACAAGTCTCATAGCCATAACCGGTTACAATTAATCCGGCTCTTTTATTTTGGCTCTCTCGGAAAGCACTCGCAAGTTGAAGTCGTCTTGTACTTGCATAAAAGAATAAACAATAGATTGTTTCGCACCCATTTTTCTCTTCTCAACATCTGATGTATAACCAAGATTCAGTCTTTTAAGGTTTTTTCTTTTTGTGAATAGAATTATTTCGTGTAGTATGCAATTATAGATCCGATATTCTTTTTGATAAGCGTAATCCATTCCAAGAATAGCTCCATTTGCTGTTGTTCCATTTAAATGAATCATACAAAATGCTACTGGTTTTTGCTCATTGTCGGCTAGTACAAAATCTTTCTTGGGGAAAAACTCAATGACTTTCCAATCCTTATCCTCTGCAATTTGATGGAATAACCTGATGGGTAAGTCGAACGTGTTAATAGACAGATTTTTCCTCTTAACATTTAGATATAGTTCGTACCAATGCTCAATGTCTGTTGACAATGCGGCGTTATTTTCCCGAATTTTAAATTTATAATAATTACGGTCGATGTTTTTTCGAAAGTGCCTTCTGTTTTTTTTGGATAGTAATTGTATAAACTCAGAGGTGTCATGCCAATCAAAATTGTCAATATGATTGTTGTTAGGCAATTTGCATTTAACAAAACCATTATCCAAGAATACTTTTTCTAGTTCTGCAGTCGGCTGTTCAAAGTCTCTTATAATTAATTGATTAATTTTTTTATCCAGCTGTTTCCTGGACATCCATTCCAGCAATTGATTGAGTGCGTCACTCCATAAAGGGTGATTTTGATCCAAATACATTTGTTCACCTTCTGTGATTGGGATTCCTACCGAGAGTATTTGGGATGTTAGATAATAAGGGTCAAATTGTCTGATTTTCTCTATTTCAATGGAAATTTCTTTATTGTACATCATGTCTTCTTTGCAAAGACTGATGCATAAAAATGTGGCTAGAATAATTTTTTGCTGATTGTCTTTTATGATTATATATTCGAAATCATAGTTATTTTCCTTCTTAGGGTTTTTGCTGAAAGATCTTTCTAATAATAAAAGCGCTTCGTAATTGATTATTCCTTTTGAATCAAATAATTCATTCCAGGATTGCCTATCTACTTCTACTATACTTTGATAGCGGCAAAAAGTAAGTTCCTTCTTATTTGATTCTATTTTTCCATCTGACTGATATTTGAAATCTCTTTTGAATGCCCTATATATATTGTCGTAGCTAAAATTTTGCTCTACAATTACAGTATCTAATATTTCTTTTAGATCAAAAAGCATCGATTTGATTTGCTTTTTGTTGTGGAGACGAGTTATAGTAAATCTTATACCGGTATTTTTCAATGGTACGGCAGGATAAATACCTATGTTGACGTAATATCCTTTGTTTATAAGACGCTCAATAACAGCATATCCAATTTTGGGCAAACTAACACCTATAAAAAATACCGGTGATTCACCTAAAGAAATACACGGTAATCCTATCTCTTTTATTAGGCTAGAGGTGTATTTTATGTTATCGAATAGTTTTCGTTGGTACGATTGAATTTCTTCATTTAAGTGAATTTTCGCACTAGCAATTGCAGTTCCTAGGTTTGCCGGTTGTAAGGGGCCGGAAAACATTAAAGGACCTCCGCAATTTCGTACTCTTTTTTCCATGCTTTTGTTAGGGAAAATCAAAACTCCTCCGCATGCGGCAAAAGACTTTGCTAATGAAGCTACCACCACCATTCTTTCATGTAAACCTATTCGACTAAGCACATAACCTTCTCCTTTTTTACCACACCAACTCATGCCATGCGCATCATCTATATAAGCATGAAATTGCGGGTATTTAATCAAAAGGTTTTCAATATCTTCCAAAGGACATGAATCTCCATACATAGAATAAATGCCATCAGCCATATACCAAATGTTTTTATACTTACTTTTAAGCCGATTGATTTTGGCATCCAACTCATCCATTTTATTATGTCTCAGTAACTCTACGTGAATATTTCGCGGTTTTAATAACGAGACTGCTGTTGAGATTGAATTATGAGCCTGATGATCTATAATAACTGCATCTTGATCGCTTACCAGGATAGGGATAGCTGCAATATGTCCGAGAGTTGTGGTAGGTGTGACAATACAATTTGCTTTAAATATTTCGCAAAATAATTGTTCTAATACATGATATAAGCCGAGCGATACATATGAACGGGAAGAAGAAAATTGAGTCCCGAATTTTCTTATGGCTTCAATGGCACCGTTTTTAAGTCTTTCGTCAAATTCCAAACCTAAATAACTGCAAGACCCAAAATTGATTACCTCTTTATTATTTACTTTAATTCGGTTACCCTGAATATTATCTTGGGAAGTAAATGTTTGAACAATCTCATGGGATTTAGCATTTTCAATAATCCCATGTATAGATTCTATTGTTGCATCAAATTTATTCATAAATGTATTTTAATATGATGGAGAACATCTAGCTAAAAATGTATGGTTTTTCATACAATATATCGTTTATTGATTTTATTAGAAATAACATGCTCAAGCTATGATTAAGCGGAATATCAATTATTATAAGGATACACCTTAGCTGTGGTGGCGCGTGGAACGGCGAAAGTTGTCATTCTGATATAGAGTTAGAATTAATTGAACATCGGTTTATAAAAAAAGTAGATAAAGAGCAACTCAAATAACATTTATCGTCTGTTTATAAAGCTATTATCTTTGCCATTATAATACAGCTACTTACGATTTTGCTACTTTATCTTTTGCCAAATTATAAATGGAAAACTCAGGTTAAATGTTGTGACTACAGAGGAGGAAGATGATCTATTTTTTTATTTTCTTGCTGCTTTCATCTCTATACTCAGTACCTGGGAGCTTGTAGCTCGTGACCATATTTCAAACAAAATCAATTTCTATCATTCCTTTTACACCTTCATAATCTATTACACTTACCCCCGAAAAATTCAAGTGTTATTCATTGAGAGGAGGTAACAAGTTCAAATAGGAGGTGATTGATTTCGAATGAGAGGACAACATCGTTCCCCAAATTTGGGGAATTAAAAATCATTCGGTATGAATATGAGAATCTTTTGAAAACCCGCCTTTTGGCCCAACGCTTCGTTACTCAAAATTTCAAAAGCCTCATTTACGATCCGTGAGCTACGTTTTTGAAATTCTGAGAGCCTCGAATTGAACCAAAAATCCAGTTTTGCAAAGGATGCTATTCAACTACGGTAAATCAATTACTTGAATCAACCCGCCCACTAGTTGTGGTGCATAATTCCATCTAACTAGTGGCTCTAAGAAAAGACGAAAACTCGCTTACTGACACCTGCAGCGTGGGTTTTAGCAAAAGAATGAATCGAATCTATTTTGTCCTTAGAATCTTTTTATCGATTCTTCAAAAATTCATTGGGCTTTTTGGACAAATTGAAAATGAACTTATGATTTTATTGCGTTTTCATTAGAATCTCTCAAATACATTCAATCACGATTGGCACATCGAAATCTCAAAAAACACACTTTATGAGCTAAAAACATCGTTTTTTTCAAAAAGATACTGTTTTCTTAGAGACATTAATTAACCTCTAACTATTGAGAAGTTAGGGCACTTTTAGTTAGCTATTTTATGTTAAATAGCCACCTCAGCGGCGCAATGTCTTGAAATGTGAGTTAATCGATAATATTAGCTTTCTTTAGGTAGGCCCATTATCAACCCTGGACTCAATGATCGATTCGATATTATTTGAAATATTTTCAAAAAGGTCTACCCCTGCCAAGTTCTCAATTTGGTTAACAGAGGTCCGATATATTCCCCAATTAGTTGTATTGATACTTTGTGTGTTTGGCATATTTACTGCGATCACTCTTGTAGAACTAGTTACTCTGCTCACATCGTTCGATCCATTAGGGAGAATCAAAGCCACTTTCCAGAAAGATGACGGCACATCTATACTGCCACTAGCAATTGTGCTGGCGGAACCATTACTCCCATCTCCTCCTTGTCCAATCACACCAGCTATCAAATGTATCTCGTTTCCATCTCTCACCACCTCTCTAAGGTATTCTTCAAAGAGCCTCCAGGTTTGACGATTATTGTTTGGAGCTTGTGGACCCATATTGCTCATGTAGAAGGTGATGGAGTTAGCAGATGTACTGTAGGTTCTATCTGCAGAAGGGCATATATGGCCTCTATCAAATCCGGAGCCGCTGTAAGAGCTGCTACTTGCACGGTAGAATGATGATGGAAGGGTGGTATCAGTCCTGAAATCATTTTGTCTGCTTGCCGATCCCAGCCACGCAGTGCTTAAATGCCAGCTTACCCAATTGATTCTTCCACGGCTGTTGTTATAAGAATATGCATATTCATTTCTGGATACCAGGTAGTTATTGGATTGGCTGGTAGAAGCATTAGATGGGTTTCCAAAAGTTAGATTACTGTCTCTGGTAGCAGATGATCCCCCACCACCAGACGTGGTGATTTCAAAATTGTCATAATTAATTCTATTAGACCCGCCGCTTGTTTTATACAAACCATATCGAACACGTGAACTTTCATTTACATTGTATGTAATGTTTTGGAAAGAAGAAGAATTAGTAGTGATGGTTGAACCGACATAATACCAGCTGTTGCCTCCATTGTATGATGCAATCAAGCGCCAACTGGAGGAACCATCATTCCCAAATCTTGCATGTGAAACGCGCACAGTGCTTGCCCCATTGTCCATATCAAATTGCATGATGATATATCCAGAATTTCTAACTCTTGAAGAACTGCTTCCAAACTTGCGATCACTAGATGAAGTGCCTATTAATGCATCACTCATGTAGTAAGATCCAGTGTTGAGCGATACGGTAGCTCCTGCGTAGCTAGATTTAGATCTATTTTCAAACGTCTCATTAAATGAGCTCGTACGCGCTGATTCATTAGAAAAATCAGTTCCATCTCGAATTTCAATTGAGGCATCGATTTCTCCAAGAATAGTTAAATCTTCAATGATGGGCCATTCAAGAAATTTTTCTTCATCGCATCGATTGAAAAGAAGTAAAAAGGTTGCCGCTAGGGCCATTGATCTAAGTTTCATAGCGTTTTTATGAGTTGTTTAAAGGAACAATACTTGAACAAGATATCCTTTCCTGGCTCGAATAACCATTAAATAGAAACTTAATTTTCGGAATATTGAAATAATTTAAAATTGTAATAGGAGTCAATACATATGACCAAATGAGATGTCGAATTTGCAAGAATTTAACCGCATTATTCACCACGGATATTGGCGAGTTGATTCAAGTAATTGATTTACTGTAGTTTAATATTCGTACTGAATGATTTTTGATTCCTCAAATTTGGGGAACAATTTTGTCATCTCTTTCGAAATCAATTACCTCCTATTCAACATGTTACCTCATCTCAATGAATAACACCCGAATTTTTCGGGTTAAAACACTTGTATGAAGTGCTAAAATGTAATGTTGCACAGCAATGTTAGTTTTTTAATGATGACGAAGGAATAATTAAGAAGGTTTAATTTCGTTATCCTAAATAATTTATTTGGAAAATTGATTGATGAACGTTTACCATTTCTTGGGAAAGTTTCCACACCTTAGAACACCTAGATGCATTGCTATTTTAAAACATAAAAGATTTATTAGTCATTTTTTCCTGGATTTATCGATGCTTTAAAGTTTTTAGACTTTTGGATATGGAAATTCATATTCTTTCTCCCAAAAAGGTCGATTAACCAAAATTTTATACGGATGAAACCAAAATTTTTTTTAGCCTTTGTGTGTTTGATTATTCTTGGTTCTTGTGATTTCCTTGAGAGAAATTTTTCTTGGGATATTAAAGAAAAATCCGAAACTAGTGATGGGGCTATTAGATCCTATTACGAGAATGGTAAATTAAGGTCAATTTGTTATGTGGACAGTGCGAAAAGAAAACATGGCATATGCATATCTTATTATGAATCAGGTACAGTAAAAAATAAAATCACTTATAACCACGGAGAAAAAGTAAGAGGGATTTCACATTACAAGAGCACTGGTAAACCGGCATTGGATATTTCATATAAAAATGGAATGAAAAATGGAATTCGAAGAAAGTATTATGAAAATGGCAATCTTGCCTCAGAGTTTGAATATAAAAATAATCGGCCTGGTAAGGGACTTGTTGAATATAAACGAAACGGAGGGAAAGTAAAAGGTTATCCAAAACTAATCGTCAAACCTATTGATCTTATAGACACCCATGGAAAATATATATTAGAGATTTATTTTGATAGGGACGCTAATAGAGGTGAATACTTTTTAGGAGAGCTCTTGGAAGATAAATATTTAATAACTGGTCCTCAACTGGCAAGACTAAAAGATGAGGATGGAATAGTTAGCTATGAATTATTTGTGCCAAAAGGGATGTTTAGAATGGAAAAATTAAACTTTGTAGCAAAATATAAGACCAAAAGAGGCAATCCACACATAGCGGAGAAGTCCTTTAATCTGGCAGTGGATAATCCAATTTAACTATCTAGTGTCTATAAGAAAAGACGAAAAACACACTACTGAATCCTATAACGTAGTTTTTTTAGCAAAAGAATGAATTGAATCTATTTTATACTTTGGAATCTATTTTTCAGTTTTTTAGAAACTCATCTGAATTTTAACCCGAAAAATTCGGGTGTTATTCATTGAGATGAGGTAACACATTGAATAAGAGATAATTGATTTCGGATGGGATGCCAAAATTGTTCCCCAAATTTGAGGAATCAAAAATCATTCAGTATGAATACGAAACTACTGTAAATCAATTACTTGAATCAACTCGCCATTATTTGTGGTGAATAATGCAGTCATCCAAAAAAAGGGGGTTTCCCTAAAACAAAATACATTGATAAGTTTGAGTTATCGTGCAGTAGAGGCCGTTTTTAACACGGTTAGGTAAATAACCTTAATGCAGTC
>JBCCLN010000097.1:0-13942 GCA_039026865.1 Bacteroidota bacterium
ATTCATGAAAGGGGAAACAATCCCGATTTTATTTATGCAATATAAATGTATACTCATGCAAGATTTAATTAAGGAGGATCGGATGTGGAATGATGAAAATGATAAGTAATAGCATAGATTTTTAAGGAAATGTCTCAATCAATATCTCAAAAAAAGGATCGTAATAAATACCATTTATTTTACTCTTAATTTGGCATCCAAAAATTACCATCCCACCTCAAATAAAATTATATTAAAACATTCGCTCAAATCTGGTATATCCTTTGACAAATCTAGATCATGCGTTTTATTATTCAAGTAGCATCAACTTTCATAAGTATATATTCAGTAATTGCTCAGCAAAATGTAGACTTCAATCTCACTGATTCTTTAAGGGGGTGGAATTCAATGGGCACGACTTCTCTCAATTTTTCTAATGTTGGTTTCTCTAATTGGTCCGGTGGTGGCGAAAGCGCCTTGTCTCTTAGTGGTGATTTAGAATATCAATTCCTCTATGTAAAAGAAAAAATTGTCTTCGAAAATGAAATCAACCTCATTTATGGGGTAACGCGGATCGATGGTTTTAATTGGTTTCGTAAAACAGATGATCAATTTACATTAAGATCTTTATACGGGAAAAGGCTATCTAAACGGTCTTACATAACTCTCCTCACGGAGTTTTGGACACAAATGTCTAATGGTTTCGAATATGATGATGACGATAACCAGGAAAGAAAACTTGTTTCCCGCGTTTTAGCGCCTGGTTATATTAGTTCAAATTTGGGATTTACGGCTAAGAAACAAGATCACTATGCCATCACGCTTTCTCCGTTTACCGGTAAACTAACCATGGTGCTTGACGATTCACTGTCTACCGCCGGAGCATTTGGAGTGAATCCAGGAGAGCATTTACGATTTGAAGGAGGCACTATTATAAATGGAAATTTCAGCGTTGAGTTCATGCAAAATACCATCTTCAAAATTTCAGCTAACTTATTTTCTAATTATAATGATTTTTCAACGGTAGATGTTAATCTAACCTCATTTGTGCGGATGAACGTCAATAATCTGTTATCTTTCAAAATTTTCGATAACATTAATCTATGATGAAGACGTGGAAGTGCAGCGGGATGATGGCACTGTTGGTTCGGCTGTCCAATTCAGAAATATGATTAATGTAGGTCTCTACCTAAACCTCTAAGTGTAGAATTTTTTCATCAAACGTCTCCATTTTTCCCCTACTCAATCTGGGTGGCTTGTGTGAAATTCCAACATTTTAGAAAACGCCAATAATTTCCTCATATAAAAGGAGTGAAGGATATTTTAGGATCCACGTTTCTAAGGTCACTATAATTTAATGTGCAGATGATCTGCTTACTCAATCTCTCGATGAGAGAATTTATAATATCCGTTACTTTTTGTCACTTCTTTTCGCTGAAAAACTATGAATCAAATAAAATTTTTGAAGTCAGTACTTATGTAAATATGAAAAATGGGGTTAACCCGCATTTTAAGACATTGCACCGCTAAGGCGGCTGTGTAACATAGAATAACTAACTAAAAGCGCTTTTATAAACTTTTTGGTTTTCAAATAGTCGCATTTTATTTAGATGGAATGCTAAGACATTTTGCAATGTAACGCAGGAGATAGCTAACTTGAGGAGAAATGCAGCGATAAAAACTTACAAATTAAATGGAGAGAGAGATCCCTAATGGAATTCTGGTTGAAATGCATGATGCTAATGGATGAATCAGGGCTTTGAAACGCTTAATGGTGAGTCTGAAAAAACAGGTATCCAGTGTAGGATACTATTAGTTTTAAAAGAGACATTTCAGGCTGCATTTTTTTGTGATCTAATGAATGAACTGGTGCCGAGTTAGATAGGATTATTCACCACAACTAGTGGCGGGTTGATTCAAGTAATTGATTTACAGTAGTTTAATATTCACACTGAATGATTTTTTGATTCCTCAAATTTAGGGAGCGATTGTTTGTCTTCTCATTCGAAATCAATTATCTCAGAGAATCCTTTGCTGGGTTTTTGGTTCAAATCGAGGCTTTCAGAATTTCAAAAACATAATTTACCTGGTCGTAAATGAGGCTTTTGAAATGTTGAGTAACGAAGAGTTGGGCCAAAAGGGAGGGGGGCAAAGGATTCTCCTATTCCACGTGTTACCTCATCTCAATGAATAACACCCGAATTTTTCGGGTTAAACCCCAAAAAATTATCCCAGAGAAGTATTATTTAGTTATACGCAATGAATAAGGCGCCATCAGCAGTGCATAAAAAAGGAAAAGAAGAAGTGAAACAGGAAACTCTTTTTTGATAAAAGCAATTTAAAGACACAAACAAGAAGAACTATGAAAATGCTCACTTATTCCAACAATGATCAAATGCCCGCTTTTGGTTTGGGTACCTGGAAATCCAATCTGGGCGAAGTAAAGAAAGCCGTAATTCACGCCATAGAATCTGGATATCGACACATTGACTGTGCAGCTATTTATGGAAATGAAAACGAAGTTGGAGAAGGGATAAAACATAGTTTAGATCGTGGAATTGTCAAAAGAGAGGATCTATGGATCACCTCCAAACTATGGAACAATGCTCACAAAAAAGATGATACCGGACCGGCACTGGAAAAGACCCTTAAAGATTTAAAACTAGGTTATCTGGATCTATATCTGATGCACTGGCCGGTTGCTTTCAAACGGAGCGTTAGTTTTCCAGAAAATGAAGACAGCTTTCTATCACTTGATGAGGCGCCTTTGACAGAAACCTGGAAAGCTATGGAAGATTTAAAAGAAAAAGGCTTAACAAAACATATTGGTGTCTCAAACTTTAGCCGACAAAAGCTTCAACTACTTATTGACCAATCGGATCAAAAACCAGAAAATAATCAGATAGAACTCCACCCTTATCTTCAGCAACAAGCACTTGTAGATTTTTGCCATGAAAATGATATTCATGTCACCGCCTATTCACCCTTAGGATCAATGGATCGACCAGACAACATGAAACGCAAGGGTGAGCCCGTCCCTTTAGAAAATGAAGTGATAAAATCTCTAGCCAAAGGATATGACGCCTCACCTGCTCAGATTTTAATTGCGTGGGCGCTGCAGCGTAATATGTCCGTCATACCAAAATCAACCAACCCGAAACGAATTGAAGAAAATTTCGCAGCACAGAAAATTGCTTTAACTGAACAAGAGATGAAGCTGATAAAATCTTTAGATCACGGAGAACGAATTATAGATGGATCTTTTTTTAACGCAGCATCAAAAGGTTATTCGATAGCAACCTTATGGGATGAATGATCATCGTCATATCATCCTCGATAATAAATCCTAAATATCGTTCCTGCCAGATCATCGGAAACCAGTAACGAGCCATCTGGGGAAAAAACAAGATCTACGGGTCTGGCCCAGGCCTTATTGGTTTCTTTGTTTAAGAATCCTGTAGCAAAATCTTCATAGGAAACCCCTTGACCGTCTTCTACTTTTACCATGGTGATTTTATGCCCTGTATGCCCTGCCTCCGGTGAGCGATTCCAAGAGCCATGTTCTGCAATAAAGGCTACATTGTTATACGAGGCCGGAAATGCACTGCTGGCACAAAACTTTATCCCTAGCGGAGCGACATGAGGTCCTAAATTCTGAGCTGGTTTTACAAAATCTTCACAAGGAAATTTGTCTCCAAATTCAGGATCTTTAAGATAGCCTGCATGACAGTAGGGATATCCAAAATGCTGTCCTACCTGTATGGCTCTATTCAACTCACATGGAGGTTCATCATCGCCCAACATATCTCTGCCATTATCGGTAAACCACATTTCACCCGTCTCCGGATGCCAGGTAAACCCTACGGTATTACGTACTCCATGAGCAAAAACCTCTCTGCCAGAACCATCGGGATTCATTCGTGTAATGCTGGCATACATTTCATTTTTGCTTTCGCAGATATTACAGGGGGCACCTACTGGTACATAAAGTTTGCCGTCAGGACCAAAGGCAATGAATTTCCAACCGTGATGTCTATCCGAAGGATAATCATCATAAATGAGTATCGGTTTAGGAGGATTCGACAGGTTATCTTCAATATTATCAAATCGCCAAAGCTTTGAAACTTCCGCAACATATAAAGAACCGTCGTTGAACGCGATGCCGTTTGGCATCCTCATATCTTTGGCAATCACGTATTTTTCATCCGCTTTCCAATCACCGTCTGTGTCTCTGAGCGCATAAACTTTATCTCCTCCCCTATTGCTTACAAAAAGCGTCCCACCAGGGCTAAATACAACTGATCTCGCATTATTTACTCTAGCAAAGACTTCTATTTCAAAACCCGCCGGTAACCGGATCGCATCAAGATTCAAGCCTTCCTCTGATGTAAGTTCAGAATCTAGGTCAGAGGTTATTTCTTCCATTTCTGATTTGCTCTCCGGAGATGTGGATGAGCACGAAATAATAATTAGTAGTGAGAGCGTTACGAACATTCTATTCATATCAAATTGTAAGGTTTAATGAAGTGACAAATCAATATAAAAACTTGTTTACATAGCTTGTGTTTTACTTTTGTAATATGATCGATATCACACATCTTTCTTACTATCTAGGGGATCGGGCGCTTTACGATAAAGCGTCTCTTTTTATTGGGCCAAAGGATAAAATCGGACTTATTGGATTGAACGGAACAGGAAAAACTACACTCCTGAAAATGATGGCCAATGAGATACAACCAACCTCGGGTAAGATTCAGATGAGCAAGGATACAACCATCGGTTTCCTTAATCAAGACCTTCTCTCTTTTCAAACTGAGGATTCCATCTTGTCTGTGGTGATGCAAGCGTTTGATGCTGCCTTAAAAATTCAAAGGCAAATAGACCAAACACTAAAAGAAATGGAAGAAAACTACCACGATGAGCTGGTAGATAAGTTGAGCCAACTTCAGGAGCGTTTTGAAGCGCAAGAAGGATATACACTTCAATCAAGAGCAGAAGAAATTTTGGAAGGAATTGGATTTAAAACATCCGACCTGTCCCGGCCCCTCAACGAGTTCTCAGGAGGGTGGCGAATGCGAGTGATGCTAGCCAAACTCCTTCTGGAAAAGCCTAGTCTTCTTATGCTGGATGAACCCACTAACCACCTGGATCTCCCTTCCATTCTATGGATAGAAAATTACCTAAAATCTTATGAGGGAGCGTATGTTATTGTTTCTCATGACCGGGAATTTTTGAATCGATCCGTCAACAAGATCATAGAAGTTACTCAAGCTAACCTCCATGTATATCCCGGTGACTATGACAATTATGTAAAAGAAAAAGCGCTGAGGAATGAGCTGCAAAAAAATGCCTATGAAAATCAACAAAAGAAGATAAGAGAGGCAGAACGATTCATTGAACGATTTAAAGCCAAGGCGACAAAGGCTAGTCAAGCCCAGTCTAAAATGAAAATGCTGGAGAAGATGGATAGGGTATCAGAGGTAGTTAGCGAAAATACACAGGTCAACTTTCGATTTAATTTCAAAACCAAATCTGGTCGGCAGGTTAAACAATTAGAAAGTATTACCAAATCCTATGGGGACTTACCAATACTTAATCATTCCAGTATTGGGATCGAGCGAGGAGATAAAATTGCATTAATCGGTGCCAATGGAAAAGGAAAATCTACCCTGCTTCGAATCATCGCCGGAACAGAGTCTCATAAAGGAAAGGTGCAAACAGGTCATAATGTGATCAATTCATTTTATGCTCAACACCAATTGGAATCGCTAGAGTTGCAAAATGATCTGTTAGAAGAATTAAAACTAGCAGGAACTGGAAAAACAGAGCAGGAACTACGAAATGTCTTGGGTTGCTTTTTGTTCTCAGACGATGACGTTTTTAAGAAGATAAAAGTACTTTCCGGAGGAGAAAAATCGCGCGTTGCTTTAGCTAAGACATTGATTTCTGAAGCTAACTTCCTTTTGCTAGATGAGCCTACAAATCATCTGGACATGCTGTCGGTCAGCATTTTGGTGCAGGCGCTACGACAATATGAAGGAACCTTCCTGGTAGTTAGCCACGACAGGCATTTTATCTCTCAGATAGCAAATAAAATCTGGTACATTGAAGAACAAGTAGTAAAAGAATATCCAGGGACTTACCAGGAATTTTCCTGGTGGTGGGAGCAAAATAAGAAAACCTCACCAGGAGCATTAGAAGATGATCTGTCTATTTCAAAAAAAGGAAATACAAAAGTTCAAAGAACTGCGAAGAAACAGCAAACGGCCAAAAAAATCGAAGACCTGGAATCTCAAATAGAACAATTAGAATTGGACATTAAGCAATTAGAAACCCGGATGGCTGATCCTTGGATATATAAAAATGCACTGGAACTGGAAAAAGTAAATACCGAATATGGTCACAAAAAAAGGGAGCTGAAAATGTTGATGGAGAAGTGGGAAGAAATGGTGTAATTCTTTTGATGGGTCTTTCCAAATTCATCTTTTCTCCATCTTTTAAATCCAATTTTACGCCACAATAGCTCCATTCTCTGAAGCGTCTCCAGGGCTTACATTCACCAATTTTCCATCATTATTTTCCGCAAAAAGAAGCATCCCTTGTGATTCAATACCCATGATTTTTCGAGGAGCAAGATTAGCCATAACCACCACTTTTTTTCCAATCATTTCCTCTGGGCTAATGTGTTTTGCCACACCACTTAGGATTGTGCGTGTTTCTAAGCCGATATCTACTGTAAACTCTAATAGTTTATTGGATTTCTTAACTTTCTCTGCTGTCTTTATTTCTCCTACTCGTAGATCCATCTTCACAAAATCATCAAATACCACTTCATTTTTCAAAGCAGGTATGTCGGTAATAGTGTTTTCTTGTTTGTTCATCTTTTTGGTTTCTAGCAGTTTACTCACTTGTGCGTCTACCTCCTCATCCTCAATTTTCTCAAATAACAACTCCGCTTTGTTTGATCGATGATCATCCGGAAGTAAATTCATAGATCCTGCATCATTCCACTTTTTTGCCTCTATATTAAGGATAGAAGTTAACTTTTTTGAAGTAAAAGGAATGAACGGCTCACTAAGTATCGCAAGATTTACGCAGATCTGCAAAGCAATATTCAAAATCGTTTCAACTCTGGAAGGATCTTCTTTTATCAACTTCCATGGTTCTGTTTCGGCCAGGTATTTATTTCCTGTTCTTGCCAACTCCATGAGCCGAAAGAGCGCTTCTCTAAACTTAAATTGATTTAATGCCTCTGAAATGGTGGATGGGGTCTTTCGAACAAACTCAATTGCATCTTCATCAATAGGCTGCAGTTCGTTTTTAGGTGGCAGTTTCCCGTCGAAGTACTTATGTGTCAATACAATCGTGCGATTCACAAAATTTCCGAAAATAGCTACTAACTCATTATTATTCCTCGACTGAAAATCTTTCCAGGTGAAATCATTGTCTTTTGTTTCTGGGGCATTCGCTGTTAATGTATATCTCAACACATCTTGCTTATCAGGAAACTCTTCTAAATATTCATGAAGCCACACAGCCCAGTTTCTAGAAGTGGAAATTTTATTGTTCTCCAAATTCAAAAACTCATTAGCAGGGACATTATCGGGTAAAATATAGCTTCCTTCGGCCTTAAGCAATGCGGGAAAGATGATACAATGAAAAACAATATTGTCTTTTCCGATAAAGTGAAGCAACCGAGTATCTTCCGACTTCCAGTAATCTTCCCAATTCTTTCCTTGATTCTTTGCCCACTGCTTGGTAGCTGAGATATATCCAATTGGTGCGTCAAACCATACGTAAAGCACTTTGCCTTCTCCTTCTTCCACCGGCACTGGAATTCCCCATTTCAGATCCCTGGTCATCGGCCTTGGACGAAGGCCATTATCTATCCAACTTTTGCATTGCCCGTAAACATTCGGTTTCCATGTTTTATTTTCCTGCAGCAACCACTTTTTAAGCCACACCTCATATTCATCCAGCGGCAAGTACCAATGCTTTGTTTTCTTCATCACCGGTGCTTCTCCACTTAGCATAGATTTCGGGTTTTTTAGTTCTACCGGACTCAATGTAGATCCGCAATTTTCGCACTGGTCACCATAGGCTTCCGTAAAGCTGCAAACAGGACATGTCCCTTTTATGTATCGATCTGCTAAGAATTGTTTTTCCTCCTGGTCATAAAACTGTTCAGAAGTTTCAATCTTAAACTTTCCCTTGGCTTCCATATTTTTGAAAAATTCCGAAGCCGTCTGATGGTGTAGTTGAGAGGAAGTACGGTGGTAGATGTCAAAACTGATCCCAAATCGCTCAAATGAATCCTTTATTTGATTATGATAATGATTAACAACTTCTTGTGGGGATTTTCCCTCCTTACGAGCACGTAATTCAATGGCCACTCCATGCTCATCTGACCCACAAATAAAAGCCACATCCTCTCCTTTGCTTCTTAAATACCTCACGAAGATATCTGCGGGTATATATACCCCAGCTAGATGGCCAATGTGAACAGGACCGTTTGCATAGGGTAGGGCAGCGGTGACGGTATGTCGCTTAAAAGTTTTTGACATGATGTCGCGAAACTACCAGAAACAGTTGATGGAGTCAAAAAGTGCCCGGTGCAATTCTGCACAATAATCATTTTCTTATTGAATGGAAATTATTTTATTGAACTAAGCACTTGGTAAATATGAAAAATGGGGGTTATCCCGAATTTCACGACTTTGCAAAAGTATCATAGCCCGAAAAATTCGGGTGTTATTCATTGAGATGAGGTAACACGTGGAATAGGAGATAATTAATTTCGAATGGGACGCCAAAATCGTTCCCCAAATTTGAGGAATCAAAAGTTATTCTGTATGAATATTCAACCACGGTAAATCCATTACTTGAATCAACCCGCCACTATTTGTGGTGAATAATGCGGGATAGAGCAGCTAGCTTCCCGTGGCAGCTATACAAGTCTATGAATTTAATTGTCACTGTGGCAATGGAGCGCACTGGCAGCTATCGGCAAGCACTGTTCAAAGTTTAAAGATTTCAATATGATAGAAAATTGAATCCTTTACATCACTTGTTTTCTGGTTCAAACTAAAAGTGGTTAGCATTTAAAGCACAGTTCACCACGTAAACGAAGACTTTTAATTATTGGTAACAGATGGTTGGGCTGAGCTGTATAAAGTAATACGTAGAGTTTTTCAAAGCATTCAATATCATAACTTTAAAGTAATATTTTCGATAAGAGTACTTTTGCGAATTATTTAAGAAAACCATGCAAGAAATTAGAAACATCGCCATTATTGCCCATGTAGACCATGGCAAAACTACTCTTGTAGACAAGATCATTTACGCAACCCAAGAATTTCGTGAACATAAAGAAAAAGGAGAATTGATTCTTGACAATAATGATCTGGAACGTGAAAGGGGTATCACTATTCTATCTAAAAATGTTTCAGTAGTGTATAAAGGTGTCAAGATCAATATTATTGATACACCAGGTCACGCAGATTTTGGTGGCGAAGTAGAACGGGTACTCAAAATGGCAGATGGGGTTATTCTTTTGGTAGATGCTTTTGAAGGGCCTATGCCGCAAACGCGATTTGTTCTTGGAAAAGCGCTAGGCTTAGGACTTACTCCAATCGTTGTGGTAAATAAAGTGGATAAAGAGAATTGTCGTCCTGACGAAGTTCACGAGCAGGTGTTTGATCTCATGTTCTCATTAGATGCGACAGAAGAACAGTTAGACTTTCAAACGCTTTTTGGCTCCAGTAAAATGGGCTGGTTTAGTGAAGATTGGCAAGAACCAACACATACGATCACTCCACTTTTAGATAAAATTCTTGAAGTAATCCCTCCGGCTCCGTTTAAGGAAGGGGTTCCCGCACTACAAATCACTTCACTGGATTTCTCTTCATTCACCGGAAGAATCGCTGTAGGAAGATTAATTCAAGGGGTTCTCAAAGAAAATATGCCTGTTGGCTTGAGCAAAAAAGACGGGACAATTAAAAAAGACAGGATCAAAGAGCTTCATCTATTTGAAGGTTTAGGAAAGCAAAAAGTGGAAGAAGTTAGCGCCGGAGACATTTGTGCCATCACCGGCTTGGAAAACTTTGAAATTGGTGATACGGTCACCGATCCGGAGCGTCCGGAAATAGTACCAAGAATCGCCATTGATGAGCCCACGATGAGTATGCTCTTTGTAATTAATGATTCCCCCTTCTTTGGAAAAGAAGGAAAGTTTGTGACCTCAAGACATCTTCGTGATCGCTTAATGAAGGAATTGGAGAAAAACCTGGCGCTAAAAGTAGAAGAAACAGATACTGAAGACAAATTCCTGGTTTTTGGCAGGGGCGTGCTTCACTTGTCTGTGCTCATTGAAACGATGAGACGGGAAGGATTCGAACTCCAGGTAGGTCAGCCACAAGTATTATATAAAGAAGGAAAAAACGGAGAGCGCTTAGAGCCCATTGAACATTTGGTGATTGATGTCCCTGATGAGGTCTCCGGAAAAGTCATTGAAATGGTTACTCAAAGAAAAGGTGAACTGAAAATCATGGAGCCTAAAGGAAATATTCAGCATCTCGAGTTTGAAATACCCTCGAGAGGATTGATGGGTTTAAGAAATCATATGTTGACAGCCACAGCAGGTGAGGCAGTAATGACTCATCGATTGAAAGATTATCAACCGTACAAAGGAGCGATTCCCGGTAGAATTAATGGTTCTTTAATTTCTATGGAAAATGGTCCAGGCACCCCTTATTCTATAGATAAACTGCAAGATAGAGGAGTGTTTTTTATAGACCCCAACGTAAATGTTTATGCCGGACAGGTAATCGGAGAGCATAGCAGAGACAATGATTTAGTCGTCAATATTCAAAAGGGAAAAAAGCTTACAAATATGCGTGCCTCCGGATCAGACAATAACGTTAGAATAGCGCCTGCAAGGAGATTTAGTTTAGAGGAAGCGTTAGAATACATTCAGAAAGACGAATATGTTGAGATAACCCCCAAATCATTGAGAATGCGTAAAATCTACTTGGACGAGAACCAACGTAAAAGAAGAGCAAACGCGGAAGCGTAACCATAAAAAAGCTACAAATACCTCTTATATAATTTCATTACTGTCAACACACAATGAGATTTTTTTAGTCTTAATCTTGAGTTTAAAGTTTCAATTTTCTGCATGGATAAACTACTTATATCTTTCTTTATATTTCTTACTACTATTCTATCCGCCCAAGAAAAGTATCAAATTACTATTGACCTTACTCAAGTCAATGATGATAAAGTTCCGGTGGAGATCATGGTTCCTTCTGTCACTGAAGAAGAAATAGAGTACCATATGCCCAAGATTGTACCAGGTACTTACAGTATTTCTGATTTCGGAAGATTTGTCGTGGATTTTAAGGCATTGGATTCTGTAGGAAACTCGCTTACCACTGATAAAACCTCTACCAATAGATGGATCATTAAAAATGCAAATAGATTAAACAAGATCATATACTGGATTGAAGACTCTTTTGATGAGTTTGACGGATATGGGAGCAACAAGCTTTTTGAGCCCGGAGGCATGGGCATAGAAGCTGATAAAAACGTTTATATCCTAAATACCTTTGGATTTGTTGGTTATCTAAAAGGTTACAAGTTCAAGCCTTTTGAATTGATCATAAACCATGAGGAAAAAATTAAAGGCGCTACCTCTCTCAAAAAGATCAATGAAACGCCTTCATCTGATACCTACATAGCTGAGAACTATAATTTTTTCGCTGACGCGCCCCTTATGTATTGCAAGCCTGATATTGTCTCTAAAGAAATTGCCGGAGCTAATGTATTGGTTTCGGTTTATTCGCCCAACGAGGTATTGTCTGCAACTAACGTGATGGATAACATAGATGAACTTATGGAAGCTCAGGCAAAGTATCTGGGAGGTAACCTTCCGGTAGATCGCTATGTGTATCTCATTTATCTGTTTGATAGTCAGACAATCTCCGGATCATATGGCGCATTAGAGCATTCATATTCATCGCTGTATACACTTCCAGAGATGGATCCTGAGCGAATCAGTCAAACGGTTAAAGATGTTGCGGCTCACGAGTTCTTTCATATTGTCACCCCATTAAACATTCACTCCGAGGAGATTCATAATTTCAATTACATCGATCCGGAGATGAGTCAGCATCTGTGGCTTTACGAGGGAGTCACGGAATACGCTTCGCAACACGTACAGGTTAAGTATGATTTATACGATTTGGAAGATTTTCTTTCAGAGCTAAGCAACAAGATGGGGCAGCAAGATCAATACGGAGTAGATATTCCTTACACAGAGTTTAGTGAAAATATACTGGAACCGGAAAACGAAAGAAAATATGGAGATGTATATGCAGGGGGCGCTTTGATAGCGATGTGTTTAGATCTTACAATTATCAAATCGACAAACGGCCAAAAGGATTTGCAAACGGTGCTTAGGGTGTTATCCAAAGAATATGGTCCTATGAAAGCATTTAAGGACGAAGAATTGTTTGACGAGATTGAATCCATCACCACCCCTGAGGTTGGTGCTTTTTTCAGAAATCATGTTGGGGGCACGAAACCGTTACCATATTCCGAAGTTTTGGGCTGGGCTGGAATAAGTTACACAGAGGAAAGTGAGGAAATGGTAATCACGGCTGGAAAATTCACTCCTGCAGTCAATGAAGATCAAGAAATCTATGTGGAAGACGTCGAAAATATGAATGCTTTCGGTAAAAACCTGGGCCTCAAGGTAGGAGATGTACTATTGGAATGGAATGGTAATCCGCTGAAATTGGAAACGTTTTCGGCCATAGTTGAGGATTTCTACGACAACACGAAAGAAAAAGATAAAGTGGAAGTGCTTGTACGAAGAAATGTGAAGGGAAAGACTAAAAAGAAAAAGCTCACGGCCAAAGCCATATTGGTAAAGTCTGCACAAAAACATAAGCTGGAAGTAATTGAAGACCCATCTCTGAAACAGCAAGAAATAAGAAATTTCTGGTTAGAACCTCGCTCATAATGTATTATTGAGTCCTCTCCGAAAAGTCGATTTTCAGAAACAGGCCATTTTTATATGGCAAATAACTTCAAATAGCCTAGCATCACTATATTCTTTCCAAGTCGATAAAACTCTATTTAACGTTCAGATATCATCCGTAAGCTGAACTCTTCAAATCTCCACTAAAGTATTAGATAGCATAAGCCTTTGCAAATAGCTCGGGTAGCTTGATAGTGTTTGTTAGCGTTATTTTAGTATAAGGTGTCACACTTGTTTGATTGCATCTGTCTAATTAAATAGACGATATGATTAATTAAATGAATGGAGCAAGATTTAATGGATCAAATTGAACACGCTCTTTCAGGGGAGAAAAAAGCATTAGAAAGCATCATTGAAGAGGTCAAAGATCTCATTTATAATCTTTCGCTTAAAATGCTACTTTTTCCGGAAGACGCAGAAGATGCCACTCAGGAGATATTGGTTAATATGATCACCCATTTGAGTACGTTTCAGAGAAAGAGTTCTTTCCAAACCTGGGTGTATAGAATAGCGAGCAACTACTTAATTACTGAAAAGGCAAAGAGAAGATATCAGGCAAAAAGAATTTCATTCGATATATATGCTGATCAAATTGACAATGGGCAATCTGAAAAAGTTATGCATACTAGCAACGAGGGTGAGATTAGCCTGTTGGAAGAAGAAGTAAAAGTTAGTTGTACCCATGGATTATTGCATTGCCTTAATCCCACCAATAGGCTTATATATATTCTTGGCGATATTTTGGATTTTAACAGCGTAGAAGGAGCAGAGATTTTGGAAATTACTCCTACAAGCTTCAGAAAGCAATTGTCGCGTTCGAGGGAAAAGGTGAGAAATTTTCTGACCTCAAAATGTGGACTTGTCAATGCTGATAATCCCTGTAGGTGCAAACGAAAAATTGATTTTCTCATTGATCAAGAG
>JBCCLN010000098.1:0-13807 GCA_039026865.1 Bacteroidota bacterium
CTGAATGATTTTTGGTTCCTCAAATTTGGGGAACGATTTTGTCATCTTATTCGAAATCAATTACCTTATATTCCAACGTGTTACATCATCTCAATGAATAACACCCGAATTTTTCGGGTTAAATTCGATAATTTTCTTTTTGATATGTGTAGGTAATGATGCTACACCGATAATAATGTGATCTCTCTGAGGATTCAACGCTAACCTTGAAAGATTGCGATGGGTCAACAAATTCGCTTTCTAATCTTTTATGTTCATTTCACAGATTTATATTCCAAAAGCGTCTTTCACTCGATCCACGTAATCGAGTTTTTCCCAAGTAAATGTTTCCACTTCCTTTTTTACTCCGTCGCTACCATTTCCTTTGAAAATAACCTGCTTTATTTCCGGGGTTCTACCCATGTGACCATAGGCTGCGGACTCTGAATAAATTGGCTCTTTGAGTTTAAGTCGTTTTACTATGTAGGCAGGACGCATATCAAAAATAGCTGCTAGCTTTTTGGCTATTTCTCCATCTGTTAAGTCCACTTTAGCCGTGCCATAAGTATTCACATACAGTCCCATTGGTCGCGCTACACCTATTGCATAGGACACCTGAACGAGCACTTCGTCAGCAATGCCTGCTGCCACAATGTTTTTAGCAATATGTCTGGTCGCGTATGCCGCTGATCGGTCAACTTTAGATGGATCTTTTCCCGAAAACGCTCCTCCTCCGTGCGCTCCTTTTCCGCCATAGGTATCCACAATTATTTTCCTTCCTGTTAACCCCGCATCACCATGAGGGCCACCAATCACAAATTTTCCAGTTGGGTTGATATGATATTTAATCGAATCATTGAACAACGCTTGATTTTCTGCTTTCATGTTTGCTTTCACTCGAGGAATCAATATACTCACAATGTCCTCTTTGATTCGCAGAAGCATCTTTTCTTCTGATTCAAAATCATCATGTTGTGTAGAAACAACAATGGCGTCTATCCTAAATGGCTGATTATTATCGTCGTATTCGATCGTGACCTGTGACTTTGCGTCAGGTCTTAGATAAGTCATTTCTTTCCCTTCTTTGCGGATCGCGGCCAGTTCCATCAAAATCTTGTGTGAAATATTTAGTGCAAGAGGCATATAATTGTCGGTCTCATTCGTAGCATAGCCAAACATCATCCCCTGATCACCGGCTCCTTGTTCTTCTTCGGACTCTCTCTCTATTCCCTGATTGATATCCGGAGACTGCTCATGAATAGCAGAAATTACTCCACACGAATTACCGTCGAACATATACTCGCCTTTAGTATAACCGATCCGGTTGATTACCTCTCTGGCAATCTGTTGCACATCAATGTAGGCGGAGGTTTTTACTTCTCCTGCTAAGGCAACTAATCCGGTGGTAACCATTGTTTCACAAGCGACTTTACTTTCAGGATCAAAGGCAAGAAAATGATCTAGTAATGCGTCAGAAATCTGATCTGCAACTTTATCAGGATGACCTTCGCTGACAGACTCTGAGGTGAATAAATATGGCATATGTTTTATGAATTGAGATTAGCAATGTAAATTTAGAAGATATGTCTTAACTGTCCATTAAGGAAATTGACCAAAACTGAATATTGACGGGATCTTATGAATTTGAATTTCTGTTATTTTCCACTTACTGATAGGAAGAGTGATTATTTTTTCATTTTTCCCAGAGATATCAGAAGAAACATTAAGCAGCGTATCCGGAAGACAATTTTGAATGATATCTTTCAATAATCGGTGGTTGCGATAAGGTGTTTCCATGAATAGTTGTGTATATCCTGTAGCAGAAAGTCTTTCAAGTTCCTTTATTTTTCGTTTTTTTTTGTACTCATCAATCGGTAGATAGCCATGGAAAGAAAACTGTTGTCCGTTAAAGCCAGAAGCAATTAAAGCCATTTGAATAGAGGAGGCTCCGGGAAGAGGAACGACTTGAATTCCTGTCTGATGGGCTAAGGCCACCGCTAAGTTACCTGGGTCAGCTAGGCATGGTAGCCCTGCTTCTGAGATGACCGCCAGGTCTTGTCCGCTTCGAACTGAATTGAATAAACGGTGAAGATCTTCCCAAGAACTTTTTTTGTTCAGTAGATGAAAATGGAGTTTTTCTATGCTTATTTGCAATTTTAGGCTACTAATAAATCTCCTGGCAGTACGTATATTTTCAACAAAAAAATAGTCGCAATGCTTTATAATTTCCAACACCATTGGAGAAAGAAAATAGCTATCATTGGTTTCGGACAAATAATTAGGAATTAGAAACAGTTTACCTTTACTCATAATGGGTAAGCCATTGATTTTGATCGGCATTGTCTTGATAATTGCGGGATTACTCTTCCATTTTAATCCCAACATCCCACTCGGGAGACTCCCTGGCGATATTCGTATCGAACGAGAGAACTTTAAATTTTACTTCCCTATTACTACGTGCATTCTCATTAGTTTGGCTCTCATTCTTTTGAATTATTTGTATCAAAAGATCAAATAATGAAATGAGCATGATGATTCAAAAGTGAAGCTATACCCACTGCTGGATGAATTGGTCCGCCTATGTGTTGATGATAAATTTTTAAGTGTGAAACTTGAAAATAATCAACCTAATCCGCATTATTCACCACAAATAGTGGCGGTTTGATTCAAGTAATTGATTTACAATAGTTTAATATTCATACTGAATGATTTTTGATTCCTCAAATTTGGGGAAAGATTTTGGCATCCCTTGCGAAATCAATTATCTCTTATTCAACGTGTTACCTCATCTCAATGAATAACACCCGAATTTTTCGGGCTAAATCCTTTGAAAAACCGCCTTTAGGCCCAACTCTTCGTTACTCAAAATTTCAAAACTCTCATTTAGGACCAATAAACTACGTTTTTGAAATTCTGAAAGCCTCGATTTGAACTAAAAATCCAGTTTTGCAAAGGATTCTACCTTTACAAAAAACTTACAACCTTCTCATGTAATTCTTTAGGTTTTTCAGCGTGGATCCAGTGCCCAGCTTCTTCAACGGTTAGGATGGTAGCTTTTGGGAAAAAAGATCGTATTATTTCGTGATCCTCTTCCAAAATATAATCAGATTTACTCCCGGCAATAAACAATGTGTCGCCATTAAAATTAGCCTTTGTTTCTAATCCTTCCCCAATTTCCTTCACTGCTTTTTCTATGGCCTCAAGGTTTAGTTTCCATTTAAACTTTCCACCTTTTTCCCTATCCAGATTTTTTAAGACAAATTGTCGTATTCCAAAATTGGAAATCACGGAGGTCATCTGTTCATCAGCCTCTTTTCTACTCCGAAGCTTATTTAAATCAACAGATTTAAAGCCTTCGAATATCTTCTGGTGATGTGGTGGATAATACTTTGGAGCGATATCTACCACGATTAATTTTTTAACTTTTTCAGGGTATTTGGTAGCAAAATTCATCGCAACCTTGCCTCCCATTGAATGACCTATCAAATGAGCTTCATTCAATTTTTCATCGTTTAATAGTTCTCGTAAGTCTTCTGCCATTACATCATAATTAAACACATCGCTGTGAGGAGATTTCCCGTGATTCCTTAGATCAACCAGGTAAACTTTATATGTATCCGCAAAGTCTTTGCTTATGGTCTGCCAGTTGTCTGAAGATCCAAAAACTCCGTGTAGGACAATCAGAGGGTAGCCAGTGCCAAGTGTTCTAAAATGTAATTTCATATGTATAAGTTTATTTCCAATAGTCACATGGAATTCCCATAACCTTATTTATCCTCGGTTGGTGCTCCTTTCATGTGTATTGTAAGTTTTTAAAAGCCACACCTGCCTGTTGATGCGAGAATCTTTATTAAAAATTCATCTGTTCCATACATGGTCGGTTGTAATAAACCGGGTGGCTGGGCAATTTGAGTCTCAATTTTAATGCTCATTTGATATTAGTAGATAATTGAAAAAGACGGTGATCTTCCATTCAAATATACATATTACCTTCGTGTGCTTGTATGAGTTCTATAAGCACATTTTTAGCCGAAGCGGTCAACTTCATTTGGGGTCCTCCTTTATTGATATTAGTACTTGGAGGAGGTTTTTATTTTCTTCTTTATTCGCGTTTTCTACCGTTTCGATACTTAAGACATGCTATAAACGTACTCAAAGGAAAATATGATAACGCAGAAGATCCAGGAGACATTAATCATTTTGAAGCACTCTCTGGGGCATTAGCAGCAACCATTGGCATGGGAAATATAAGCGGTGTGGCTCTTGCAATTGCTGCCGGAGGACCAGGCGCAATATTTTGGATGTGGGTAAGTGCGATCCTAGGCATGGCCACTAAATTTTTTACCTGTACACTGGCAGTTCTATTCCGAGGGAAAGATTCTTATGGAGATATACAGGGTGGTCCAATGTACGTGATTCGTGAAGGCATGAATAAAAAATGGCGTGGATTAGCAGTTTTTTTTTGTGTGGCAGGATTTTTTGGAGCGACTCCGGTCTTTCAAACAAACCAGATGGTGGTGGTATTTAAAAATGTGGTGTTATTGCCTAATGGAGCTACGGATTCATTTTCACTCAATTTAATCGTAGGTGTTGCCATCGCTATTTTAGTTGCTACTGTCGTTTTGGGAGGAGTGAAAAGAATTGGGAATGTGGCTTCAAAACTGGTACCTACTATGGTTATCGTTTATGTAATCTGTATATTGATCATTATGATCTTAAATATAGATAAGGTTTTAGATGCGTTTGCTTTTATTCTCCTAGATGCTTTTACAGCGAATGCAGCACTTGGAGGTGCATTGGGAGCGATTATCATAGAGGGCTCTAAAAGAGCAGCCTTCTCAAATGAAGCCGGAATAGGAATGGCTCCTATGATGCATGGGGCAGCCAAAACCAAAGAACCTATAAGAGAAGGTCTTGTTGCGATGTTAGGCCCAGCAATTGATACCATCATCGTTTGCACTATGACGGGGCTTTGCATCTTGGTAACGGACGTTTGGAACAGCGGGGAAGCGGATGGAATCTTACTTACAGCGAGTGCCTTTGATCAATCTTTACCTGGTTTCGGGCCTTACCTTTTAATGGCATGTGTTATGATATTTGCTATTACAACAATTTTCGGATTGGCCTACTATGGCCAAAAATGTTTATCTTTTTTAATAAGTGCAAAATATGGAAAATATTTTCACTATTGGTATATCTTTTTGGTGTTGGTTGGTTCTGTCACGTCCTTGACTGATGTCGTAAATCTGGTTTTTGTCGCCTATGGATTGATGGCGGTGCCAACCATGATTTCAGCGATTTTCTTAGCTCCCCGGGTGATGCATGCTGCTGAAGCTTACTTTAAGAATATTGACCGATAAATTTGGATTACCACTTGGAACTTACGGTATCTTTGCGCTGATCTACAGAAATAGATGAGAATTGTTATAGCCGGAGCAGGTGATATGGGGTTTCATCTCGCCAAACTCCTCGCAGAGGAAGAACAAGATATTGTTATTATTGATTCTGATGCTAGCGTCTTAGAGTATGTATCGCAACACCTAGATGTTGGTACGGTAAAAGGAACCTCTACATCCCCTCGGATCCTAAAAGAAGCCAACATCACAAAGGCAGACCTTTTAATAGCTGTTACTTCAATTCAGGAAGTAAATATTACAACATGCATGCTAGGTAAAAACCTGGGTGCAAAAAAAACCATTGCTCGTATTTCAAACAACGAACTGCTCACTGCCAGGGAAGAACTTAAACTTAGCAGCATTGGGATTGATGAGATCATATCTCCCGCTTCTTTGGCAGCCCGAGAGATAAAACGACTGCTAAAACAATCAGCGCTTACCGATACGTTTGAGTTTGAAAAAGGCACGCTCTCATTGATTGGCATCACTGTTGACGAAAATTCAGAACTCTTTGATAAAACATTAACAGAAACAGCCTATTTAAATCCAGATCATAATTTTACCACGGTGGCTATTCTCAGGAATAATGAAACAATTATTCCTTACGGAGAAAACCGTTTTAAAAAAGGGGATCATGCTTATTTCATTGCACAACCAGACGGTGTGGAGCGAGTAACTTCTTTAGCAGGAAAAGAAAGTTTCGAGATTAAAAATGTGATGATCCTTGGTGCTAGCAAAGTGGGAATAAACACGGCAAAAACACTGAGCAAAAAATACAACATTAAGCTGATAGAAGCAGATAAGGTTAAGTGTCTGGAACTGGTAGATGAACTTCCTGATACTATGATTATCAATGGGGATGGTCGGGATATTAGTTTGTTGAAGGAAGAGAGTATTGAACGTATGGACGCTTTTGTAGCGCTTACTGAAAACTCTGAAACCAATATCATTGCCTCTCTTCTTGCAAAAAAGACCGGTGTGAAGAAAGCCATTGCCTTAGTAGAAAATGTAGATTACATCCATCTCTCTCAGAGCATCGGTATTGATACACTGATCAACAAAAAGTTAATTGCCGCAAGCTTTATTTTCAGGTACATCAGGAAGGGGGAAGTATTAAATATCGCCAGTATTCACGGTGTAGAAGCTGAAATTTTGGAATTCGAACTTAGTAAAAAGAGTCAGGTTCTCAAAAAGCAACTTAAAGACCTTGACTTTCCGAAGACCGCCATTGTGGGTGGAGTCATTAGAGACGGAAGAGGAATAGCCGTAAGAGGCAATTTTAAATTTCAATTTAAAGATAGGGTTGTTGTTCTCTCCAAGCTGGAATGCATCAGGAAAGTAGAGAACTTCTTCAAATAGAATGGGATTCAATTACAAAGTAATAATAAAAGTAATCAGCATTTTATTGATCATGAATGCTGGTTTTATGTTGCTGTGTATTCCATTTAGTATCTATTACGGAGGCAGTGATCTTATTGCGCTACTAAAGGCTTCCGGAATTACCATTGTCATTGGATTTATACTTTGGCTTTTTGTAAGGAGGAATATAAATAACGATCTTAGAAAAAAAGACGGATACCTAATTGTTACGGCTGGTTGGTTATCTATGTCATTTTTTGGATCTCTACCTTACATCTTCAGTGGTGTAATTCCAGATATCACCAATGCTTTCTTTGAAACACTCTCCGGTTTTTCTACTACCGGAGCAAGCGTTTTAACCGATATTGAATCTGTTGATAAAGGCGTCCTTTTTTGGAGAAGCCTGACGCAATGGATAGGCGGTATGGGTATTATTGTTTTAACGGTTGCAATCTTACCTCTTTTAGGAATTGGAGGTATGCAACTTTTTGTGGCAGAGGCTCCGGGTATATCACCTGATAAACTAGCACCAAGAATTAAAGAAACAGCAAAAAGGCTTTGGATTATTTACTGTGGGCTCACAATTAGCGAATTAATCCTCTTATTGATCGGCGGTATGACCTTTTACGACGCGATTAATCATAGTCTTACCACAATGGCCACAGGAGGTTTTTCAACCAAAAATGCGAGCATCGCCCACTATCATGATCCTTTTATCCAATATGTCATTATTTTCTTTATGTTTTTAGCTGGGACCAATTTTACTATGACCTACTTTGGCCTTCATGGTCAGTTCAAAAAAGTATTGAGAAATGAGGAGTTTAGGTTTTATCTGATATTTAGTGCCTTCGTCTCTGTCATGATTGGCTTGATTATTTTTAGCCTGGGGCACGATACATTAGAGAAATCGATAAGAGATGCGCTATTTCAAGTAGTATCAGTGGTCACCACCACTGGATTTGTAACGCATGACTATACTTCCTGGACATCATTGATTACGGTGCTTTTCTTTCTTCTCATGTTTGCCGGTGGTTCTGCGGGTTCCACAGCGGGAGGGGTTAAATTAGTGAGACATATTCTGTTGGTTAAAAATTCCCTTCAGGAATTAAAACGCATCCTTCATCCATCCGCAATTATACCTGTTAGATTCAATGGAAAAGCGGTAAATCGAGATATCACTTTTAATGTCCTCGCATTTATCATGATCTATATCCTTGTTGTGTGTTTTGGTGCGATGGCAGTTTCCGCATTTGGTTTGGACTTCAATACCTCATTAGGAGCCGTTGCTACTACTTTAGGAAACATTGGTCCTGGTATTGGAGATGTTGGTCCCGTTGATAATTTTGCTCATCTACCTTTAGGTGTTAAATGGATATTGTCATTTCTGATGTTGGTAGGTAGATTGGAGTTGTTCACAGTGCTCATTTTATTCACTCCCTATTTCTGGAGAAAAGTATAAGAGTCTCATAAGATTCATTCATCTTTGGGCGATCAAAAAAATGAATGCATGAACATTCTTAATTACATCATCTGGACCTTTGATCCAACGCTTTTTACGATTCCAGGATTTGATTATGCTCCACGATGGTACGGGGTACTCTTTGCTATGGGGTTTCTCTTATCGCAGCAAGTTTTTTTTTGGATTTTTAAACAAGAAGGCCGACCGGAGAAAGATGTAGAGCGCATCACCACTTATATGGTAATCGCTACAATCATAGGAGCAAGGCTTGGACATTGCCTTTTCTATGATCCTTCACGCTACTTGTCTAATCCTATAGAAATTCTAAAAGTTTGGGAGGGAGGGCTGGCCAGTCATGGAGGAACGATCGGGATTCTTACAGCCATTTACCTTTTCTGCAAGAAATATAACTATCGCTATTTATGGATCCTGGATCGGATGGTAATTGTAGCTGCGCTTACAGGGGCATTGATTCGGACTGGCAACTTTTTTAACTCCGAGATGGAAGGAACGCTCACCAACTCTGAGATTGGAGTGGTGTACGCAAGAGCGGCTTATGATGTACTTAATTATGATGAGGAAAAAATTAAGAACGTTTCAATGGATAAAGGTGGTGAATTACAGAGCGATGTCGCAGGTATAGTCCCAATTACCGTAACAATTGAGTATAAAAGAGGAATACAATTAGACCTTGAGGATAAAAATTTTATAGAAAACCGTCTAAAAAACACGCTTGACCGCTACACTGAGGTAAAGGAACACGTAGATTTCGGAATGGGACCTCTTAAGTATAAAACTTACGAAGAAGATGGAGTTTCCTATGTAGAAATTTATGCGCTTGGGAAAGTAAGGCATGCAGCACAGCTCTACGAGACCGCATATTGCATCATGCTTATGATCATATTGTTTTGGTTATGGAATAAAAAAAGAGATGTCTTACCCCAAGGGTTCAATTTTGCATTGTTTATGATTATACTCTGGTCAGCCAGATTTGTAGACGAATTTTTTAAAATGAATCAGGAAGCGTTTGAGGAAGATTTGGTGATAAACATGGGCCAGATCCTTAGCATACCTTTAACATTGGTAGGAATTATCATGATGATTCTCGTTTACCGAAGCAATAAAAAGATGCACGATTTCCAATAAATAAAGGATCTTTCTAGCGATCTCCTTTAAGTTTTTATTTTGCTTAACCCGAAAAATTGAGGTGTGATTCATTGAGATGAGGTAACACGTGGAATAGGAGGTAATTGATTTCGAATGAGATGCGAACACCGTTCCCCAAATTTGAGGAATTAAAAATCATTCAGTATGAATATTAGAATCCTTTGAAAAACCCGCCACTATTTAGTGTCTCTAAGAAAACAGTATCTTTTGAAAGAAAAGGATGTTTTTAGCTCATATAGCGTGTTTTTTTGAGATTTCGATGTGCAAATAGTCATTGAATCTCTTTGAGAGACTTTAACAATAAAGCAATAAAATCACTGGTTTACTTTCGATTCATTCAAAATTCAGATGAATTTCTAAAAAATTGAAAAATAGATTCCAAAGTATAAAATAGGTTCAATTCATTCTTTTGCAAAAAAACTACGTTGTAGGATTCAATAGCGTGTTTTTCGTCTTTTCTTAGAGACACTATTTAGTGGTTAATAATGCGAGTCAATAGATTATTGTTCAGTATCGTCCTCTATGGTTAAAGAATCAGTAGAATTCCCAAGAGAATCTATTTCTTCTTTTACATCATCTATTATTTCTTCGGTTGTCTCTCCTATTTCATCGTTGATCTCCTCTGCCGCCTCTTCCACTTCTTCTGCAATATCTTCAGTTTGAGACCCAGAAGAAGACGATGTGCAAGCGCCGAGAAAGACGATCATCGAAAGTAATAAAAGTACATTTTTCATTTGTGTAAGTTTATTTGCAATAGCCTCATGGAATTCCCATAGACTTATTCATCCGTTGTTGGCATCCGAAGGATTGCTAAGTTTTATGCTCATTTCATGTAGTAGTTTTTCAACTTTACGTAAAACTAGAATCTAAATACTTGTGAATCAAATGGTATAAATATTATTTTAAATTGCACTTATTGAAGTAAATACAGACGAAATGTCTTGATAGTGCTTGAGGTCGAAAGAAATATATGCCATAATGTCTTTCCGCAATCCTCCTTTTTAAAAGGAATAGTTATTGTCTATCTAAAGTGATACAATTAAATGACAGAGAATGAACTTCCATAATTATACCATTAAAGCACAAGAGGCATTGCAAAAAGCAACTGAAATAGCAGGGAGTAACCGGCAGCAAGTCATTGAAACAGGTCACTTGCTTCAAGCTATTTTACAGTCCGACGAAAACATCATTTCCTTTTTGCTGAAAAAATTGGGAGCTACAAAGGCAATGGTATCTACTGCGCTTACCCCATTAGTAGAAGGTTATCCAAAGGTCTCTGGTGGACAGCCATATTTGTCCAACGCTGCGATGCAATCGCTTCAAAAAGCGGAAAAATATCTAAAGGACTTTGGCGATGAATTTGTGGCGGTGGAACACCTCATTCTTGGGCTTTTGGCTGGGTCAGACAAAACAGCCCAAATTTTAAAGGATGCCGGCTTTCAGGAAAAACCATTAATTGCAGCAATTCAGTCATTGAGAAACGGAGAAAAAGTGACAGATCAAAACGCAGAATCCAAATACAGATCCCTGGAGCGATACTCCAAGAATCTAAATGAATTTGCCAAGAAAGGGAAGATAGATCCGGTAATAGGAAGAGACGAGGAAATACGACGAGTGCTGCAAATTCTGGCCAGAAGAACAAAAAACAATCCTATTTTATTAGGCGAGCCAGGTGTTGGGAAGACAGCCATTGTAGAAGGAATGGCTCAACGAATTGTTGATGGCGATGTACCTGAAAATTTAAAGTCAAAAACGATTATCTCTCTGGATATGGGGCTTTTGGTTGCGGGAGCCAAATATAAAGGCGAGTTTGAAGAACGCTTAAAAGCGGTGATCAAAGAGGTGACAGACAGTGGTGGCGAGATCATCTTGTTTATTGATGAAATCCATACCTTGATCGGAGCAGGTGGAGGTGGAGAAGGTGCCATGGATGCAGCTAACTTACTTAAACCCGCGCTGGCCAGAGGAGAACTGCATGCAATAGGCGCAACCACACTACAGGAATATCAAAAGCATATAGAAAAAGATAAAGCATTGGAGCGGCGATTTCAGGCAATTATGGTGAGAGAACCAAATGTACCGGATGCTATTTCCATTCTTCGCGGGATCAAAGACAAATACGAAGTACATCATGGAGTAAGGATCAAAGACGATGCGGTGATCGCTTCAGTGGAACTTTCCAACAGATATATCTCCGATCGCTTTCTTCCCGATAAGGCGATAGACTTGATGGATGAGGCTGCGTCTAAACTACGAATTGAGATAGATTCACTTCCGGAGGAGTTAGATGAGTTGAATCGTCGCATTATGCAATTAGAAATTGAGCGGGAGGCAATCCGAAGGGAGAAAAACAAAGAAAAGGAAAAACAGCTCAATAAAGAATTGGCCGATTTAGAAGCAGATAGAAAGGATTTGAAAGCGAAATGGGATAACGAAAAATCGGTTATCCAAGGGTTGCGTGAAGCAAAAGAGGCTATTGAAAGATTTAAAATGGAAGCTGAAAAAGCAGAGCGGGCCGGAGCATACGAAAAAGTAGCAGAAATCCGCTACGGGAAAATTGTGGAAACTGAAAATAAACTGAAACAATTTCAAGAACAACTCTCTGCCATGCAAGGTGAAAAAAGCCTATTGAAGGAAGAGGTTAATTCAGAAGATATAGCTGAAGTGGTTGCCAAGTGGACAGGTATCCCCGTTTCTAAAATGCTTCAAAGCGATAGAGAAAAGCTCATTTACTTAGAAGAGGAGTTGGGAAGAAGGGTTGCTGGTCAGGCAGAAGCCATCCAGGCAATCTCAGATGCGGTCAGGCGCAGTAGGGCCGGATTGCACGATCCGAAAAGACCTATTGGTTCATTCATATTTTTAGGCACCACGGGAGTGGGAAAAACAGAGCTGGCGAAAGCCTTGGCCGAATACTTGTTCAATGACGAAAATGCAATGGTGAGGATAGATATGTCAGAGTATCAGGAGAGGCATGCCGTAAGCCGATTGATTGGAGCGCCTCCCGGATACGTGGGATATGACGAGGGAGGACAGTTAACCGAATCTGTGCGAAGAAAGCCTTACAGCGTGATTTTGCTCGATGAGATAGAGAAGGCGCATCCGGATGTATTTAACATTTTATTGCAAGTTCTCGATGATGGAAGATTAACAGACAATAAAGGCCGTGTGGCGAATTTTAAAAATACCATTATCATCATGACCACCAACATCGGCTCGGGATTGATCCAGGAAAACTTTGAAAAACTCGACGTGATGAATCCAGAACCGGTAATTGAAAAAACTAAGGATGAAGTTTTTGAATTATTAAAGAAATCGGTAAGGCCTGAATTCTTGAACCGAGTAGATGAAACCATTATGTTCCGTCCGCTAAACAAGAAAGATTTACAAAAGATCGTAAGTATTCAATTTAAATTGATCCAAAAGCGGTTGGAGGAAAGTGGGATTAAAATAGAAGCAGATGATAAGGTTCTATCACATTTAGGCAAGATGGGATTTGATCCACAATTTGGCGCCCGACCATTGAAGAGAGTGCTGCAGCGAGCAATTTTGAATAAGCTTTCCAAAGAAATACTGAAAGGAAACATTCAAAAAGATTCGGTGATCGGAGTCACACTTTCAGACGATAATGAAATAGAGTTTTTGAATTTGGACAAAGTAGAGATTGAATAACTTATTTTCTTTCATCAAGAGAATAATTTGGATGGCAATTGTTGGTTTGATAATCGCTTTTCACCATACCTTTACGAAAGAATTCAAGTCTCTGGATGATACACAGCAAGAGATCATAGAGGAAGAGGAAGAATAGATAGATGTTGGTTACCCAGGCAACGAATATGTAGTACCTTTTTATCAATGATCTTTTTCAAAAAACCTGGTCACATTTTGGCGTCTTCTGTTTGCAAATAAGGTTTTACTTAACCTCAAATTTGTCTGATAAAATCTCTAACGTTTCACCTATCGATTTTCAAATAAGGGCACCTCTAAAACCCACTTTCAATTTTTGAGACGATCTTTTTTCCTGATACTTCGTTCTCAAAATACTTATTTAACGCTGCTAAACTCCGTTTTTGACGCTTTGTCTCAGAAAAAAAACGCTACCTCAAATTCTTGAACTGAGTTTTTAGAGGTATCTAGAAAAATAATAATTAAAAGTAAAAGTAAGATTTAAATTATCAGTTTAGTGACTGAAGGAATAATAGGAATAAGGTCTCACCACCTTTCGGATTTTTTAACCATGACACAACACATCAACATCCTTTTCAAACGATAGCATGCATGAATGAGCCACTATAAATATTAACTAATTATTAATTTATTATTAACAACTTATTCGTTGCCTAGCATGTATTTTTGTTGATCGATTGTAAATTAATGTACTCATTTACAGTTAGTTAATTTCTTCATTACTGATTTTATATAAAACTTATCGGTTTAGTTTAGGGAGAAG
>JBCCLN010000099.1:0-13759 GCA_039026865.1 Bacteroidota bacterium
GAAAGTATCCTGTGTCACCTCTTCTGCATCTTCTCTATTTCCCATCAAATAATTCACGTAATTGAAAACCTTCTTTTGATATTTATCCACCAATATCGCATAGTTGCGCCATTCTCCTGCCAAAATGTGTTGGATTAATTCGGGTTCGGTTTTCATCTTCATTTTGGTCTTAGACTACTTCTCAACTCAATAGGTTACAATTTTCACTTTTTTGTAACCAGTGAAACGGAGGTGTAGTCAATACTGGTGTAAATCGAACAAACACGGATCATATGGAAGAATTTATCTCAATGTTAGTCTTTTTCGGAACAGTCTTCGGAATTGTCTACGTCTATTTAACCACCAGAAACAAAGAGCGGTTGGCACTTATTGAGAAAGGAGTGGATGCCACACTTTTTGCCAGTAAGCCTTCCAGGTTTTCCATCGCCAAGTTCATTCTTAATGTGGCATTATTGTTTATTGGGATCGGGATAGGCATCTTTCTTGGAGATTATCTACATACCGTAAGTGACATTGATGATGAAGTAGCCATTCCTTCGATGCTTTTCATTTTCGGAGGCTTGGGACTGGTGGCAGGATTTTTCGTCACCAGAAAATTAGAAAACAAGGAATAATCTACTGGAATCCTTTGCAAACCGGGATTTTTGGTTCAAATCGAGGCTTTCAGCATTTCAAAAACGTAGTTTACTGGTCGTAAATGAGGCTTTTGAAATTTTGGGTAACGAAGAGGTGGGCCAAAAGGCGGGTTTTTCAAAGGATTCTACTATTCATACTGAATGATTCTTGATTCCTCAAATTTGGGGAACGATTTTGTACTCTTATTCGAAATCAATTACCTCATATTCAACGTTTTACCTTATCTCAATGAATAACACCCGAATTTTCGGGTTAAGAATGATCTCACCTGATTTTTTAGACTTCTTTACGTCCAAGAACTACGATGGTTTAAACCATCCAATGTGATTAACAAATCATTCATCTCCATTTTTGCAAAAAAAGATTCGTGCCATTCAGTTACCAATCCATAGATCTTCCCATCGTTGAAATACTTGAGGAAGTAAAATCCCAGCTTAGAAACGAAAGTACGCTCATTGTACACGCACCACCGGGAGCGGGGAAAAGCACTTTGCTTCCTTTGTCTCTGCTTGATGCCGTATGGTTGAATGGGCAGAAAATTGTTATGCTGGAGCCGAGAAGACTGGCGGCCAAATCCATCGCCACACGTCTGGCCGAACTGCTCGGAGAAAAGGTAGGAAATACCGTAGGGTATCGTATTCGATTTGAAACACAGGTTAATCACCAAACCAGAATCGAGGTAGTTACTGAAGGCATTCTCACTCGTATGCTTCACCAAGATAACTCACTGGATGGGGTGGGGTTGGTGATCTTTGATGAATTCCACGAGCGAAGCATCCATGCAGACCTGGCTTTGGCGCTTTGCAGAGAATCCCAGCGGGTTTTGCGTACTGATCTGCGGCTCCTTGTGATGTCGGCTACGCTGAATATGCCCCTATTGACGCGTTTGTTGAAAGCCCCGGTAGTTCAGAGTGAGGGACGACAGTATCCTGTGAAATTAGTTCATGAGGGAGATCAGGATCAATTTCTTCTCCCTGAAATGACGGCTAATACGGTGGTAAAAGCTTCAAAAGCCCATGAAGGAGACGTGCTCGTATTTTTGCCCGGTCAGGGAGAGATCACCAAATGCGAAGAAATCTTAAGATTTAAACTCCGAGGATTTGTCATTCATCCGCTTTATGGACAACTCCCCTATCATAAACAGAAAGCAGCGATACTGCCCGATCGCGATGGCCGCAGGAAAGTCGTGCTCGCCACCAACATTGCCGAAACCAGTTTGACCATTGAAGGAATCAAGATTGTAGTGGATACGGGTTTTGGACGTACCATGAAATGGGATCCCAAGTCAGGGTTGTCCCGTCTGGAAACGGTCCGGATCTCCAAAGACTCTGCAAATCAGCGCGCGGGAAGGGCTGGAAGGCTCAGTGCCGGAGTCTGTTACCGCATGTGGTCCAAAGCCACGGAGGGGCGTTTACAAGAACACCGAACCCCAGAAATTCTGGAGACAGACCTTACTCCACTGGCATTGGACCTCGCCTCTTGGGGTATCACCGATCTGCAAGGCCTCACCTGGCTCTCTCCACCTCCAAAAGGAGCATGGGAAGCAGGAGTGCATACGCTCCATGAGCTAGAGGCGCTGGATAATGGCCTGATTACGGAACACGGGAAAAACATGCACAAGTTGCCGTGCCATCCAAGGCTGGCACACATGATGTTAATGGCCAGGGAGGAAGGGTTGATCAGCTTAGCGGCAGATATTGCAGCCTTGTTGGAAGAGAGAGACCCACTTGGTAAAGAAGCTGGAATAGATATCAACAATCGGATCGAAGCACTGAGAACGCATCGGAAGGAGGATCGAAAAGGTGGAAGGTTTGACCGGATAGAAAAAATTGCCCGCTCCTATCGGCAGCTTTTTGATGAAGAGGCGGACAACGATGCTTTTGACCCATACGATACAGGGTTACTGGTTACGCATGCTTTTCCGGAGCGCATTGCCCATAATCGACCAGGGAACAATGCCCAGTTCAAGCTGGCGAACGGGCGCATTGCCATGGCGGGTCATCGGGATGATCTCGCGCATGAATCGTGGCTGGCAGTAGCCAATCTCGATGCCCGTGATGGGATGGGAAAAATATTTCTGGCCGCCCCACTCAACCCTAAAGACCTGGCTCCGAGAGTAAAAGAAGTGGAGGTGGTAGAGTGGGACACGGAAGACGGTGGATTGAATGCTACCACAGACCTTCGAATCGGAAGTATTGTCTTGAAATCGGTTCCGTTACCTCATCCGGACCCCTCGCATCTGCTAGGAGCAATGATTAAGGCCATAAAAAAAGAGGGCCTTGCACTCCTGGATTGGGATGAGGAAGTGGAACAATTACAATACCGGGTGAAGAGCATTAGTAAATGGCTGCCCTCTCACGTCTGGCCAGACTTTAGTACAGGGCGTCTGCTGATGACCAGTCAAGATTGGTTGTCTCCTTACCTGTCTGAAGTGAAGAAACCTCAAGATCTCAAAAAAATCAACCTGCACGATGTATTGCTACATTCACTGGATTACGAAAAACAGCAAGAACTTGAACGATTGGCTCCATCCAGGATGAAAGTGCCTAGTGGCTCTAACATCAAGATCTTGTACCAGGACAATGGGGAAGCACCGGTGCTGGCGGCTCGTATTCAAGAACTCTTTGGCATGGCCGAAACCCCAACGATCAACGATGGGAAACAGCCACTTCTCATTCATTTGCTGTCCCCCGGGTTTAAGCCCGTGCAGGTTACTTTTGATTTAAAAAATTTCTGGGACAAAACTTACTTTGAGGTTCGCAAAAATCTGAAGGGACGCTATCCTAAGCACTACTGGCCAGATGATCCGCGGACGGCTAAGGCCGTGAAAGGTGTGCAGAAAAAATAGTTATTCTTGGCATCGTGCCAGAATTGTTATAGATCTTAAATCGTGATCGAGGAGTTCAGTACTATATACCTATATCAATATGCTTAAAATGGTATGATGATGGTATTTATAAATAACGTAATAAATGGATTGTTTTCTTAGAGACACTAATTAGTGTCTCTAAGAAAACAATATCTTTTGAAAGAAAACGATGTTTTTAGCTCATAAAAGCGTATTTTTTGAGATTTCAATGTACAAATAGTCATTGAATTTATTTTTGAAATTTTAGTGAAAACGTAATAAAATCACGGGTTTACCTTCAATTCGTTCAAAATTCAGATGAATTTTTGAGGAATTATGAAATTGATTCCAAAGTATAAAATAGATTCGATTCGTTTTTTTGTTAAAAAACTACGCTGTAGGATTCAATAACGTGTTTTTCATCTTTTCTTAGAGAGATACTAATTATGAAATAATTCTAGCTGACGAGGCAGTAGTTGAAAGCTTCTTCTATGATGCGGAGTTGATCCCATGTCTTTAATTCCCTTCCTATGGGCTTTGGTAGGATATCCAACGTTGGTTTCCCAACCATAGCCTGGAAATTTTATGGCAAGCTGTTTCATAAGGTCATCTCGATAGGTTTTAGCTAAAACAGAAGCAGCGGCTATAGAATAAAATTTTCCATCCCCTTTTATGATGCATTCATGCGGGATTTCATTAAAAGGTTTAAATCGATTGCCATCAACTAGTAAAAGCCCTGGCTGTATTTTCAACTGTTCAATCGCCCTGTGCATGGCCAAATAACTAGCATTTAAAATATTGATTTTGTCAATCTCACCAGGTGAAGCTAATCCAACAGCCCATGCTATGGAATGCTTAATAATTTCTTGTCTTAGCGCTACTCGTTGTGCTTCAGTCAGTTGTTTTGAATCATTCAATACTTCATGAGTATAATCATCAGGTAGAATAACCGCTGCCGCCACCACAGGACCTGCTAAACAGCCTCTGCCCGCTTCATCGCAACCCGCTTCTATTTTTTCCTTTTGAAAATAAGAATAAAGCATTTTACAAATTTAAGTAGGCTCAGAGAGTTTTGGAGTCTTTTTAAAAGTAAAAGAAATGATCATCTCTAATAGATGATCTCTAACCGATCATCAGGGGTCACTGGGTCATTTTTTTAAAACTTGCGTTATGAGATGGTGTTATATTATTGAAATGTAATCCTGGCTACCTTTATTGTGACTTAAGTAGTCAAAGACTTGAAAGTTTCGTTGATAAGCATGTGTTGAAAAAAGGTCATGAAATGAGTACAACAATCCAGAGAATAAATCTGCACTAATCAACAATGGATGGATTCGTTGAGGCGGTTCATTGTAAATTCTTTATGTATTATTGAAATTAAACTACAGATGTATGAAAGTATTAGGAATTGTTTTGGGATTTCTTCTATCTAGTTGCCAATCCGAAGGCCATAAATTTGAACCTACAGAAAATTTAGAGACGAGTATTGAGTTGGATTATCAAAAGTTGGATACTGCTACATTAGCAGGTGGTTGTTTTTGGTGTGTTGAGGCTTCTTTTGAGCAAATCGAGGGTATAATAGAAGCGGTTTCGGGGTATTCGGGAGGAAAAGCTAGCACTGCAGATTACAGAATGGTAAGTTCGGGTGCAACCAAACACGCGGAGGCAGTACAGATCTATTATGATCCGTCTATAATCGACTATGAAACAATTTTAGATATTTTCTTTATTGCGCATGATCCTACGCAATTAAACAGACAAGGCCCAGACATCGGTACCCAATACCGGTCAGAAATATTCTACCATAATGACGAACAACAAAAACTTGCTAAGTCTAAGATCAAAGAATTACAGACAAACTTCGAAACAAGAATAGTTACGGAGATCAGCGAACTTGATGTTTTTTATATTGCCGAGGAATATCATCAGAATTATGAAAAAAAGCACCCCAACAACTCTTACATTTTGAATGTCTCCAAGCCAAAGATTGACAAGGTTGCAAAGACGTTTAAGGATAGGTTGAAGACATAAAGTTTCCTATAAAGTTAGCTTTCATTACATTAACCCGAAAAATTCCGGTGTTATTCATTGGGATGAGGTAACATGTTGAATATGAGGTAATTGATTTCGAATGGGATGCCAACATCGTTCCCCAAATTTGAGGAATCAAAAATCATTCGGTATAAATATTAAACTACTGTAAATCAATCACTTGAATCAACCTGCCACTAGTTGTGGTGAATAATGTGGGTTAAATATCACTCAACTCTAACCACCTCATTTCTTTTTCTTCCAGGATAGATTCTAGTTCTTGAAGTTTTGAGCTGATTTCCTGAAGTTTTTCGTACTGAACCTCTTGGTTTAGCGCTTGTTGAAGCTGTCGTTTTTTCTTTTCTAACTTTGGAATTTCTTTGTCCAATTGCTCCAGTTCACGCTGCTGGTTAAAGCTAAGCTTTCGGATTTTAGGTTTTGTTGGCTCGGCCGCTAGCGCAGACCTCGCCTCCTTTTTTTCTTCCCTTTTTCCCTCCGCAACCGGCACTTCTTTCGCGCGAAAATCAGAGTAGTTTCCGGGAAAGTCTCGAATTTTTCCGTCTCCTTCAAACACAAATAAGTGATCTACTAATCGATCCATAAAGTATCGATCATGTGATGCAATCATGAGACAACCAGCAAAGTTTTGGAGGTACTCCTCTAGGATGTTTAGTGTAGTGAGGTCAAGGTCATTTGTTGGCTCATCAAAAATGAGAAAATTTGGATTTGCCATTAACACCCGCAGCAACTGCAGTCTTCTTTTCTCTCCCCCGCTTAGTTTTCCAACATAGTTGTATTGCATTTTCGGGGGAAAGAGAAATTGATTTAATAATTGGGAAGCAGAGATTTCTGAGCCATCACTTAGCGTAATGAATTCGGCAACTTCTCTGACGATATCCAAAACCGTTTTGTTTGGATCAAATACAGTTTCGTCTTGGGTATAATAACCAAATCTAGTGGTTTGACCGATTTCTAATTCTCCTGAATCTGGTTGAATCTTTTGTGATAAGATGTTTAGGAAGGTGGATTTTCCTACTCCATTGGGGCCAATGATTCCCACTTTTTCTTTCTTGCGAAAAACATAACTAAAATTAGCTACCAACTTCCGTTTGTTGTATGCTTTAGAAAGGTGATGTAACTCTAGAATTTTCTTACCTTGTCGCTCTCCGGTGAGGTTAACCTCCATTTTTTGCGCCCCTCTTTCACGATGTGCTTTTTCCTTAATATCCTGAAAAGCATCTACGCGATACTTTGCCTTGGTGCCACGGGCTTTAGGCTGTCTTCGCATCCATTCGAGCTCCTTTTTGAAAAGATTCTTAGCCTTACTGATCGAAGTCTCCTCCATTTCTATTCGCGCAGCTTTCTTTTCCAAATACTGAAGGTAGTTACCTTGATAACGATGGATTCCTCCTCTATCTATTTCTAAAATCTCGTTAGTCACCTTATCTAGAAAGTAACGATCGTGAGTGACCATCAAAAGAGTGAGGTTGGCGGTGGCCAAGTGATTTTCTAGCCACTCAATGATCTCCAGATCCAGATGGTTGGTGGGCTCATCCAGGATCAAGAAATCGGGATTTACAACCAATGCTTGGGCAAGAGCGACTCTTTTTTTTTGCCCTCCGGATAGGTCTCCCATTTTCTGTTCTAGATTGTGGATACCCAATTTTCCCAAGAGCCCTTTGATTTGATGCTCATATTCCCAAGCATTCAACGAATCCATTTTTTCTACTAATGGTGTCAGGTCAGGAGCATGATCAGGATCAATCTCCATTTTACGAAGAGCCTGTTCATAATCTCGAATGGCATTCAAGTCTTCATTATTCTTGGAAAATACCGCTTCAATGATTTTCTCCTCTGGATTGAAATCAGGATGTTGTGCAAGCATGGAAACAGTGAGTCCTCTTCTAAAAGAAATGGTTCCCCGATCTGGCGCTTCCATGCCCGAGATGACCTTGAGTAGTGTAGACTTCCCCACTCCATTTACACCCACTAAAGCTACTTTTTGACCTTGATCTAGTCCAAAATTGACGTCTTTAAAAAGCTCTTTTTCATCATAACTTTTTGATAGTCCCTCTACTGAAAGATAATTCATTTAAATAGTATAATTTATGAATTCAAATCCGAATCTAGTTCTTAAGAAAGCTTTTCAAAACGATTAACAAATGCTAAAGATAAGTGATGTTGTGACCCTAATAACTTATCAATGTTTATTTATAAAAAGAGAAACAAATTATGTGTTGATATTATTTATATTGTCAAAATAATAAAACCATGAGAAATACGCTCTATTCTTCCATCTTGATCGCTATAGTAGCCTGCAGTTCTTCCTTTTCTCAGGAGAAAAAGGAAGCTCAGAATTTTAATAGCTATTGGTATTCAGGAGAAGCAGAAATATCCAGCTATGAATTACAACAGGTCAGATACGGAGAGATTCATCAAGGTACTTCAGTTTTGGTTTTTGTAACCGAACCTTTCTCCAAAAGCAAACAAGTGAAATTAGATGACTGGAGGAATAAGAGCGAGGATAACGTAAGTGTGCTGAAACTCAACATGACTAAGAAATTCCTGACAGGAATATATCCATACTCCATGATGATGAGTACGTTCGTTCCTGTTTCGTATGATCAAATTCCTAATCTATTTAAGATCACAACGTCATCACAAGAATGGTGTGGGCATACCTGGATGCAATTGAATTTCCAAGATGAAGCATACAGGTTAAAAGGCTTATCCTACTTCGAATCAGAAGGTGATGTTGACGTATCCATTCCGGATGTAGTACTGGAAGATGAACTTTGGACTAGAATCAGGTTGAATCCATCGTCTTTGCCTGTAGGGGAGGTCAATTTATTACCTTCCACTTTTTACCTACGATTGAAACATCAAGATACTACTCCAAAAAATGCAAAGATCTCTTTAAGTCAAATGAATAAGTCAGAATTCAGTCAATCATTGCACACCAAATATTCAGTAATTTATGATGATCGTTCATTACACATCTATTTTCAGTCAGATTTTCCATACACAATTCTCGGTTGGGAAGAATCTTATTCAAATCGTTTTGATGATACTGAAAAACTAAAGACCAAAGCAAAAAAGATAAATACGATCAAATCTGCGTATTGGAAAGAAAATAGTAATTCAAGTAGGGTGATAAGAAAGGAATTGGGATTGGAGGTAGATTAGTATCTAAAGAACGTTGCTGAACAAGCGATTGATTCGCTTGATAGAAAAATACGAAAGAATGAGAGCTACTCGTCAGTCACAAATCAAAATGTGACGAGTAGATAAACCCGAACGAAAAGAAAAAGCGTAACAAAAAAATGCTTCAAGAACCCCCCTGGGTTACACATGCTACGAAAGTAATTTATAATAATCCCTGGATTGCGGTGACAGAACATGACGTCACCAATCCTGGGGGAGGTAAAGGAATTTATGGGGTAGTACATTATAAAGCCTTTGCGATTGGGATCATTCCACTGGATCAGGAATTAAATACCTGGTTAGTTGGTCAATATCGCTATCCCTTACATGAATATTCCTGGGAGATTCCGATGGGAGGAGGAGCTTTGAATATTCCACGACTGGATTCTGCCAAGAGGGAACTAAAGGAGGAAACTGGATTGTCAGCCAAAAAATGGACCGAGCTATGTAAGATCCATTTATCAAATTCTGTATCCGATGAGGTCGGGTATGCATTTCTTGCTGAAGAACTTACTCAAGGAGAAACAGCGTTTGAAGAAACAGAAAAGTTAGAAATTAAGAAACTCCATTTGAAAGAGGTAATAGAAATGTGCGAAAAAGGAAAGATCACTGATAGTCTGAGTGTAGCGGCTATTTATCGGTTGGCAAGGAGAATGGGTCTTTAGCCGACTTCTCCATGCGATCAATTTGTGACCACCCATAAGAGCTGGCAAATTCATCTTTTATGGAGTAAATCGAATCTTTAAGGGCTTCTTCAAGCGTAATGAATTCCCATTCTTGTTCTTGGTACCATTTGAATAAATCTCCTAAGAACTCCGCATTAATTGGATTTGCATGAAGAAGTAAAATATGCTTTACACTTCTTCCTGTAAATTTTTTAGCCTTTTTATCGTATTTTAAAGACGCTTCTTGCATATGGGCTAAATAGGCTTTTGAAATACTGTCCATTTTCTCATTCATACCGGTAGATTTGGCTTTCACATAATCACGATTATAGATCCATTCGTTATTATCGATAGAAATAGGAGCAATCGTGTAGCCATTTTTATTCAGATGTGCATATACTGAATCTCTTCGTTCCAATGTGTTGCCTCTTCTGAGATATGGATATCTGAAATAGTTTGTATTGATGTAATTTTTTCCATTGACCCATCCGGAATCAATATCTGCTATAAAAATATTTGCTCCAACTTTATCAATATTCAAATGGCGATGAGTATGATTGCCGAATTCATGTCCTCTTTTTAAAAAATCTCTCAACCCATCTTCACTTTCAGGTTTTAGCCTACCTGAATTAAGAAAGCCCGTCGCTTTGATACCAAACCTATCTAAATGATGATAAAGTTTTTCTATCATTTCGGATTCATCTTTTTTGGGCAAACCCATCCTCCGAAACGGAAAATCATCTATGGTGATGGCTACCTGTTGTGCCCAGAGCAGATGACTTGTGTGTATTAGCATAACATAGAAAAATTTCTTCATCTGTTTTTAATGAGACAAAGCACCGAAAATACTACCTTGCAGCTTCTTAAAAAAAATCGTTACGATTGAACGGTTTCGATAAAATATTATTTTGATAATAGATTAAAATTTCACTATTATTAGAATAATAAACTTAAAAAACTATTTTTATAAAATAATATATTTTCATTTTAAATAAATTCAACATTTCAATACGATTTAATTTCTAAACATTTGATAATCAATTTATTAGGTAGCTGAATAGTAAAAAAATCATGACCTTAAAAGAGCACCTTCAAAAGAATATTTTGCTTGCTACACCTGTTGCAGTTGGCCAGCTTGGTCATGTAATGGTAAGTGTGGCTGATAGTGTAATGGTCGGGAGGCTCGGTGTTATTCCATTAGCTAGTGCAACATTTGCAAATTCAATTTTTCATGTTCTCTTCTTGTTTGGGATAGGGGTTAGCAATGCATTGACACCGTTGGTATCTTCTACTGATCCACGTCAAAAATTGAAGCTTTTTTCATTATTACAAAATAATATTTTATTAAACTTCCTACTTGGTGTTGGAATATTATTGCTTGCACTGAGTTCTTCATTTTTCCTTGATCATTTTGGCCAAGAGACGGAGGTTGTGAATGGAGCAAGGCCATATTTATGGATTATATCCAGTTCAATCGTCCCCATTATGATTTTTCAGTCCTTCAGACAATATTCCGAAGGGCTATCTGATACATTCATACCAATGATTGTTTCCATTTTTGGAAATATGATCAATGTGGTGTTAAACTATGTTTTAATCTATGGAAAATTAGGTTTTCCGGTTATGGGATTGAATGGAGCTGGATTAGCCACTTTGATTTCAAGGATTGTAATGTTGAGTATAATCATCTATCTAACCAGGAAAAAATGGATGGGTATCGCATTAAAATTCTCCAAATCAATGATACAGCAACAATTTAATCTGGGTATTCCTTTAGGGTTCCAATATGTATTTGAGGTTGGCGCTTTTGCAACTGCTTCGATTATGATAGGGTGGATTGGCGCGGAAGAGTTAGCAGCTCACCAAATTGCAATTAACATGGCGGCTGTGACATATATGGCCGCAAATGGTGTAGCTACAGCAGCGAGCATTCGAATAGGGAATCAACTTGGAAGACGGGACAAAACAAACCTTAGAATAGCTGGATTTTCATCTTTTGGTTTGGTCGGTATTTTCATGGCTTTCTGCGGCATACTTTTTATCTTATTTAGATGGTATTTGCCCTATTTATATATTAATAATCATGAGGTTACCACCGTGGCCTCATCGCTATTAATTATTGCTGCTGCGTTTCAAATATCAGACGGTCTCCAGGCGGTTGGTTTGGGAGTTTTGAGAGGGTTAAGAGATGTAAAAGTTCCCACAGCGATTACATTTATTGCTTATTGGGTGATTGCAATTCCAGTGGCTTATTTTTTTGGATTTGTGCTAGATTGGGGCATATCTGGCATTTGGTATGCGCTTTTGATGGGGCTATCCATCGCTGCAGTAATGCATATCTGGCGATTCGATCAACTCTCAAAAAATCTCTTGTTCAAATAATGGTTTGCCTATTTTTGACCTAAATCGACGAATACATGCAAAATAAGAAAGCAGCATTAGGATTTATTTTTGTTACTGTTTTAATTGATTTAGTAGGAATTGGGTTGATTATTCCAATTGTTCCAGAACTAATCATTGAACTTACGCATAAGTCTGTTTCGGAAGCAGCCTTTATCGGTGGCTTACTAACCGCTACCTATGCCATCATGCAGTTCATCTTTGCCCCAATATTGGGTGGCCTAAGTGATAAGTTAGGGAGGAGGCCGGTTCTTTTGATCGCTCTTTTGGGGTTAGGATTGGATTATCTAGTCATTGTTTTTGCCCCATCGTTGGCATGGTTATTTATTGCGCGCACAATTTCAGGTATTTGTGGAAGTAGTATGACAGTAGCAAATGCCTACATTGCAGATATTAGCCAGGATGCAGATCGAGCCAAGAACTTCGGGTTAATTGGAGCGGCATTTGGCTTAGGATTTATCATTGGTCCTGCAATAGGTGGATTTCTGGGAGAGATGGGTACAAGAATACCATTTTTAGCCGCTGCAGTTTTGTCCTTGCTCAATTGGGTTTACGGCTACATCATGATCCCGGAGTCATTACCAATTGAGAACAGAAGATCTTTTGAATGGAAGCGAGCTAACCCATTGGGAACGGTTAAAAATATTTTTAAGTATAAGGTACTTGTCGGATTGATCCTCTGTCTTTTTCTGGTCTATATTGCTTCTTTTTCGGTTCAAGGAAACTGGTCTTTTTATACGGCTGAAAAGTTTAATTGGAATCCAGAGGATATTGGTTTTTCGTTGACTTTTGTTGGAGTTATGGTTGCGTTAGTTCAAGGGCTTACGCTGGGTCCTATTGTTAAAAAAATAGGCGAAGTAAATGCAGTTTATCTAGGACTGTTCTTCAATTTAGTCGGGTTACTTTCTTTCTCTGTAGCAACAAAATCCTGGATGGCTTATGCGATCATTGTACCGTATGCTTTTAGTGGGCTTACAGGACCAGCAATGCAATCTATCATGACAGCTCAAATTCCTAAAAATGCGCAAGGGGAATTACAAGGTGGACTTACAAACATATTAATGATAACCGCTATTGTAGGCCCACCTTTAATGACAGGTATATTTACCTATTACACAAACCCTGAGAATGATGTTTATTTCCCTGGAGCACCATTTATTCTGGCTTGTATCTTGGCGATAATTGGATCCGCTTTTGCCTATAAATCCTTAAGTAAACATTTGAAACAACCTAGATCCGTTGAAACAGTTTAGATTATTGAAATAGGCTCTTAATAAATAGCTCTGGCAAGCTGCAAACAAAGAAAATGGATCATTTAGATAAAGCAAGCACTACAAATCAGTATGTTTCTAAATTTAAATGTGCTCACATGCATGCTAACCCCCATTTTTCATATTTATTAAGTGCCTACTTCAATTAGATTATTTACTCTTAAGTAGTTCATGCGGTATTGAAATAACAGAAACCACCTTTGAGACCGCTACCATATTGAGATATCATGTCTCCTAACCCGAAAAATTTGGGTGTTATTCATAGAATGGATTTACTGTCGAAGGGCCATATGTTGGCCGATGTGCCGGCCATTATTGGCTCACTGGATGTGGTTTTCGGGGAGATCGACCGATGATTATAGCCACCCCACCAAGGGATGTTGAACAGCCGGCTGAATTCGATTTCACGCCGGAAAATCATAAGCATATCAAAGAGATAATCGCACGGTATCCGCATGGCAAGCAGCAGAGCGCGGTGATGCCATTGCTTGATCTGGCACAGCGGCAACATGGTGGTTGGATCCCAACCGCGGCCATGGTGCGGATTGCAGAGATTTTGGACATGCCGCAAATCCGCGTGTTCGATGTCGCAACATTCTACACCATTTACAATATCAAGCCGGTCGGTAAGCATATGATTCTAGTCTTTACCACCACTCCCTGCATGCTGAGTGACGGTGATGACATCCTTGCGACCTGTAAAC
>JBCCLN010000100.1:0-13742 GCA_039026865.1 Bacteroidota bacterium
ATCAGACTGTTAGAGGATATAAGAAGACATTTCAACTGAAACCTTATTTGGGACTTAGTGGTATTCGTACATTATATGATGATCCAAAAAATGATTCAATACCACGTTCTACTTTATTAAGTGGGTTAAATGTAGGCTTATTTTCGTCAACCTATATCGGGTATCCGAATAAGAAAAAACATATAGGAATTGGTGTGTTCGTATCTGCTTATGAGGCAACAGATGATGATATTAACTTAAATTTAGGGGCAGGTTTACTAGTACTAGAAACTTTCTTTTTTGGGATTGATTTGTTTGAAAATAATAGGTCTTACACAATTGGTTTGACCACGGATATTGCTGGTATTATTGAAAAGATTAGTAACTAGTGCAATACTAACCAAAGATATGGCTTGTAAATACTATGAATTTAGATTAGAGAAAATACTCTACGAACTAAACGCTTTTTTGTAATTCTATTTCCGGCATCTCGTCATAAGTTTTTCCATTTAGTTCTCTACCACTTTTCTTCTTGTTTCTACCCCCCCATTGTTTAAAGAAAAAAGCCACGTCTTGATTTTGACATTGCTGTTGAATATCCAATACCCAATCGGATTTCATAGGTCTCGGATTTCTTCCACTTTCACCACCCACTATTACCCAATCAATGTTAGATAAGTTCAGATTAGGTAACTCTCCAATTAATGGCTCTAAGGAAAGAAACTTTGTTCGGGCATTAGTTTGTGATAATAAACCGATCCGATGTCGCACTTTTTCGTTTTCCACCGACACTCCCATCCAAATGTTATGACTCCATTTGAGTTCTGAATCCAGTTCTAATAATCTTTCAGCACGTTTTGTAAGTACTTGAAAAACATGCTGAGGATTGTCTCTCATAACTCTAAATACATTCTGAATAAAAGATAACGGCACATCTTCATGAAAAAGATCACTCATGGAATTAACAAATACAATTTTTGGTCTCTTCCACTTATAAGGAGTGCTTAGCTCACTTTCATGGGTACGTACTTCGAAATTATCTCTATACTTCTCCACTCCCATTGATTGCAGTCTTTTGGACATTATTTCAGCATAACAAAACTTGCAACCTTGTGATATTTTGGAACAACCTGTGGTAGGATTCCACGTCATTTCAGTCCATTCAATTGATGATTTAGCCATTATATATTTGTATAGGATACTACTTTATCTTTCTTATAAACGTTGTCGTATGTGACACATGGTGATTGAGAATCATAACGAATCAACCCTTGCTTTTTCATTGACCTTAAGACATCAGCAACGTGCTTAGGAACATGACCATGACTGTATGCATACTCTAATGCATCGTAGTTATTTTTTATAGCACCGTTCACAATTTCATCTCTTAGTCCGATTTCAAACTTCTCAATTTTGGTCAGCTTTTTACCTTCAAACATGTCAATTTGAATCTTGGAGCTGTCGTCATCTATATCAAAATCTGCATCACCGTTGATTGAATTTCTTTTCCATGAAATACCAAGAAATTTATCAAATGCAAGTGGGTGTGTTGCACCGAAAATAATGCCGTATATATTTGATTGTTTCTTAATTGAATAGGGGTATAACTTTAGTTTCGAGTTGTTCAAATACTTATGTTTAAGCTGCTCAATTACACTTCTATGAACTAATTGATAGGGATTTTGCTTTACCTCATCCATGTCAAGCTCTAGGTATTTTTTGAATTCATCTGTATCACCAAACCGCCATATATAGGAAGCCGAAAGAAAGTATAAGAAATCTGTACGATTAGTCTTTTCCAACTTGAGTAAATAATCTGGTGACAAAAACTTAATGCCATTCTGATCTAAAAATACAAGAGATGGATATTTCTCAATTATCGGAAAATATTTATCGAATAATACAGAAAAATCCTCGTTATCATACACTACCTCGATTGCCCTTTTTACATCCTGATTTTCATTCAAGAAACTCTCAACAGATACTTTAAGGAGGTCATATTTTTCAGTTTTATATTCATTTAGATAAAGTTTAACTTTTACTTTTTTCTGAAAAATATTACCTACTTGCTGCTTTATCTTATTTAAAATTCGGATTGGACTCCCCTCAATGCCAGCCTTATCGTAGCCAGTACCAGCAAAAAAATCAAAAATACAAATGACTGGCATACCTGTCATAACAAATGTGGGAATCCAAGCTTGAGCGTAATCTTCAAAAATTTCAAGTTTTGCTATCGTACCACCATCAAAGGGTTTATCGTGCAAATCCTTTTGAGCCATAATATCAAATGTACCACATGAGTAGCTAATAAATTAATAATTTATGATTAATTATAACAATACTAATTTAGCTATATTGAGCGTGCGGCTGCCATTCGATTTTAAAAGACAAGTATTGGATTTGAAAATCTATACTTTTGTATAGTGTAATAATCTCTATACATTTGTATAGATTTAAATATACTTTTATGAACCAGTTGACAAGACTATTAGAAATTGCTAAAACAAGTAATTACGTGATGATCGTTGATGATGAATATCAACCAATTAAAGATAATTTAACAGGTACTATTATGTCAGTCAAGGGTCGAATTCTCTATGAACTATTCGGTGAATATCCATTATCACCTGAGAACGAAACACATTTATTGACCCTTCTTAAAACCAAATTCGAATTATCGACCAAGCCATTAAAAAGAAGAAGAAAAACTAAGAAAAATGAATAAGGGTGATATTGTTAGAATCTATACTGACCCCATAAGAGAAAAGAGTTATGAAGGGTTGGCTATACTGGTTGAATTCCATTACAAAGGCAAAGATTTCGAGTACTGGACGGTTGAGTTTTTAGAGCCTTTTATAGTAAGGCGATTTATTAAATCCGTGGACTAGTCTTAAATGAAAGCTACCTTCTGGTAGCTTTTTTTTATGTTTGGCTTAGATGAAAATTTCTGACCTCTTTAAAGAAAAAAAGTCCTTCTTAAATGCCTCTTATCTTTACAAGGAATTGGGTATTTCTAAAGCAGCTTGGTCAAACAAATTGAATCCAAAATTGCCACAAGAAAAGTTCACCTATGAACAATTAAAGCAGTTAATGGAATTGCTCAAAACCAGTCGTGATGAACTGGATAAAATTATCAAAGAGGGTATAGAAAACTGACCTACGATTTTTTACAGTAATTCATAATACTAATATTTTTAGTATTTACTACCTTCGCTCACATGGCGACATTGAAGGAAGGGACTTACATGATAGAGCATCTTAATAAACCTGCTATTATGAAAGTCTATCAAAAAAATGGACAGTTAATGTATTGCATTGATGGAGAGCATGGTATGCCATTAACACTAGTTGAACGCAATAACTACATCAAGATCATTAAACAAATAGACCCTGCAACAGCTTTAGTAAACCCTAAACTTCATCTCACATTTAAGACAATAGATGGTAAAAAATTCACCTATTCTTCTACTAATACTACCAATTTCCGAAGGATTCTAGATTTTTTTCCAACGCTTCTCAAAAGGCTTAAAATCAGTGAGTCAAACAAACCTATTAACCGAGTTCATAATAAGGATCAGTATTATAAATAATATCATACGCTCTTAACGCAATAAGAATAATATACGCAAATGAACTAGATTATGACTATTAAAATATTATCTCATATAATGAGAGAGATTCTTTTTTTTATCCAAGGGATTTCGATGATGTCATAGCGCATATTATTTTACCATTAATACTTGTTACTTAAAGTAAAGTAGTGCAAAACTTAAAACAATATCTGTGCATATGCGATCATGATTATTTAAGAAAATCTAACGCAACTACAATCCCAACCCAAGGGTCATTTTGATGCCTCCAATCTTTCGCATCGCCACTTAATCCGGTATCTAAACCAATAGCAACGCCTACATTGAATCTATTTATACCAACATTCCACAATGCACCATAGGTTAAACCTATAATTGTTCTATCCCTTTTAAGGTTTTCAGTATTGCCAGTTGTTAGAGGTATTGTGGTGAATCCACCAAATAGAGCAAATGTGTTTGCTATTTTGTTTAGTTTGTGTCCTATTAACTTATGCTTATCTTTTTCTTTACCAATGAGAGGTTTGTACTTGTTTGTATTAAACTGAATGCCGTAAGCAATACCTATATTAATACCTGTTGCAATCTGATAATCAACGCTATCTTTCGATCTTCGATATTTAAAAGGTATAGATAATGCTTCAAATTTTGTATCAACTTCTCTATAAATAAATTTATCTCCATAGTACAAGTCCCTCTCCTTGTTTACTTCCAGAAGTAATGGTCTATTAGTAGAGGTTTTCAGATTAACACTACTATCATTTAACAGAGGATATGTATAAACTTTATCCGTCAACTTAAAATCAGATTGACCCGAGTCCATTGGTGTTAATTTTTTGTTAAAACTTCGCAATTGAAGCTTATGACTTTTCTCATTTACTTCAATCTTTTTCGATGTCAAACTTTTGGGAGTTTTATAAACATTGTATTTTAAAATATCTCTGTCATCTAGGTCAAACTGTTCAGCATAAAGGAACTTACCAGACTTGACACGCTTCTTCTTCTGGATGATATCTGGACGCAGATTTTTTAACTTGTGTGAACAGGATGATAACAATACAGTTCCAATAATTAATACAATTAAAATTCTCATGTCAGATGATATTCTTTTTTAGTAATAAACTTTTGAGCACTAGTATCATAGGCGACATCATCATGTTCTAATAAATGGCTTAGTGCCATGAAATGAGGAGTTTCCAATGTGAATGTTTTTCGTGAATTATTACTAAAAACAATGTTTACCTCACCAAATATTGGTGTGGCTTTTACAAAAAATTCTTTAGTGTAGCTTTTTACTTTTAATACTGGCATGATCGATATAATTAAATGATTGAAATTCCACCTTAGTCAATTGTATGGGTGTAATTTCCTCCGATTCAAGATCAAAATAAATACCCTACCTAGGGTATTTTAATTATTAGAGAATTATATGTTATTGCTATTTGAAACTGAGTCAAATAAAAGCTTATATAGATAAGGCTTTTTTAAACTATGAGCTGCTTAACAGAAACAGTGATGGTTAATTAGAATGAAAATTAAAATCGCAGCATACAATATTGTCATCTTAGTTATTTTACTTGTTGTTTATCTGCTGATAGATTCCATTCCATTACTTGGTGACCAAGATGAAGTTTTCGAAGAGATAACAGCAATGAATAATCTGCAGGCAAAAGCCGTGGATATTATGGTTGAAACAAATAAACTGCTCATTTCACTTTCCCTTTTGGTAATAGGAGTCTTTGGGGGTCTTTTGATTCGGAAATATGAAATCAATTATACAAACTCACAATTGCTACAGGCGCTATTGATTTTTGGACTAATGAGCAGTTGTATTTCCATTTATTTTGGATATCGGCTTTATGCAGAACTCACTTACATGATGTCATATTGTATCTATGATGTCGATAATGATTCGATTGTAGACTTAAGAAATTCCCAATTCATCTGTTTTCTTGGGGCGATTGTTCTTGGTGTATATTTTCTGATTAATCATTCTTTACTTGTTCAAAATGAGAAAAAATAATTTTTTAATTCCATTGTTCTTGGTCTTTTTAAAGATAAATGCTTTTGGTCAAGTGTTTATTGAATCAGAGATGCTCTATGAAGAGATCAACAAATTTTCAACAGTCACGGAATTTGACAAATCAATAATCCAGAATGAATTAAATATCGAAACCTACATCAATACAGTTGAAAAATGGCAAAAAGAAAGAGGATATTATTTCACTCCTGAAACCAAAAACGAGATATATACGGAAATTGGTCTAAGTATTATTCTGCTAAATAAATTATCAGATTACTCTTTTTCTGATTCCGCCGCCTTGTCTTCAGATTCATTTATCGATGGAACAAATCAATTACTTGAAAATTATTTAGATAATATCATTAGCAACGGTAAGATTACTCCTCTTGTTGGCGAATGGCTTGGTACATTTCAATTTAATATCAAGTCAAATATTGGCAATGATATTGCCGTTGAACCTTTTAAAAACGTCTATTACAAAAAGAAAAATGAACGGGGAAGTATCACGGTCAATTCAGACGTAAAACAATGCTCAATATTCATTGATGGTAAAGACAGCGAACTCACAACGAATAAAACTGTAAGTGTAAAAACAGGTTCTCGGACAGTAGTAGTTAAAAAAGATGGGTATCAGGACTGCCCAGAGACGGTTGAAGTAAAAAAAAGAAAAACGGTATCAATAAACTGTAAAATGAAAAAGAAATGATTGCCTCAACCTATGAATGCTAAGGGATAATTTCAAAAAAAATCGGCTTGATGGTAGATCGTTACCATTATATTACTGCCTGTTGTGGCATTGGGTACAATTCTGCCGCCTTCTTCAAGCTGGATCAGCTTTAGTGTATCGTTTTCATAGATAATCTCACCTTGTGGTTTTGGTGGACTGATAAATGATACTTTAATGTCTTTGAGCATCAAGACTTAATTGGCTTGATCAAACTCTCTTTTATAATCGTCTTCAACTTTTCTAAACATTTCAATGAAGAGTTTTTCGTCAAAAAAGAAATTATCCTCATTACCTGAAATTGTCTCGAACTCTCTCATTAGTATTTTCTTAATATCTGAAAACTTGATATAGTGAAGTTTCCTACTATATGGATTAAAGAGGTTTCTCACTGCAATAGCCTCTGGTTTTACATCTCTGGACATTACAACGTACATAACCTCTTCTAAAACCTTCACATTGGGCGGCTCAAGGTGTATGTTATTTATTCCTTGTGGACTGATTTTAGTAGCCAGCTTTATCCTTTTATTTTTTGATGAGAATTTTAGAAAACTACGGTAGTCCTCTATATTTCCTCCAACTTTTATTAAGACCTTTTTGTATTTCCCAAGCTTTCCGAGATTAATGGTGTACCTCCTACTCATTAAGATTGACAAGTCTTCACGAAGTAATTGTAAAAACCTTACTACTAATCTTGCGGCAGAGAAGTACCTCAAACGAAAAACCGTGAAGTACTCACCATTAGTCTGATTCTTAAAATGTAGATCAAGAACCTTGGATTGAGTACCCCAATGCAATGTTATGTGGTATTTTTCTGATAATCCCATCACAATTTTTTCATTCCCCTTTGTATCGTTAGAATATATGAATATTCTCTTGAGGGCATCAGGAAGTTTAATTGAGTTCAATTCTTCATAACTCATAACAAGATTTGAATAGAGCTATTTACTACTCTAATCAGTCTTAAGAAAAAAATTTTATTGTTATTTTATAACTTTAAATATATTTAATTTGACTTAATCGAGCATGTTAAGTGGTGTATATATAAAGAACTTTCGGTGCTTCAAAGAGGTTGATTTGGGTTTAGAGAAACTTACTCAACTTGTGGGGGAGAACGGCACAGGTAAGACAGCAATTCTTGAGGCGATTAACTTATGCCTATCACCATCGTTTTTGACATCAAGGTTCGATGAGCAAGATTTTAACAATGCAGATGAGGGTGACATTGTTATCCAATGTTACTTTAATGAAAGTTTTACTGTAAATCTGCCTGATGGATACCAAAGTCGTCCCGTCCCTTGCAACATAGTACACCTAGAAGTGAAGCGTAGGTCAAGGTCAGCTCCTAGTAAAGCCTTGAATGACCCATTCACAATCAATCATTTTGTTGTACCCGATGATTCAGTAAGTTCTAAAGGCGAAGGTAAGTGGACAATACTAAGAAACTCAGGAACTGATTTTGACTTTGATACAAGAAGGTTAAGCTTTCCATTGACAACAGAGGGTTTACCTAGACCCTTTTATTTTTCCAAGGATCGCACAAAACAAGCCGAAACAGGATATGCAACTACACTAAATAAGATTGCGATTGAATATAATTGGAGATTTAGAAAGGAGCTTGAAAACATTGGAGAATCTTATCTTGATCAATGGGAAGCAATAAATACAACTATATTAGACGCTGTCGGGGCTAAAAAAATCAAAGACACTTACAGCCCAATTAAAAAGAAGCTTGAAGATTTATTAGGTTCAAATTTTGATAATCTAGAATTATCGATGCTTAATTTGGAGCAGCCATTTACTAAAAGTTTTCTAGCAAAAAGAGAAGGGTTAAATCAAGTTAATCAAAAGGGATTTGGTTCGGGTATCTCAACAATCACTAGTTTCTTTCTTATCGAAACTATAGCAAATCTGGCTAAGGAAGAGATTCTATTACTAATTGATGAGCCTGAAATGCATCTTCACCCTCAATTACAGGTTAACTTCTTCAAGTACATTTCGGATATTGAAAACCAGCTAATTTTCTCCACTCATTCCGAGCATCTAATTGATTTCAAACTTTGGTTTGGAATCCGAAGGATTGATCATAATTATCGTATCCATCCAGATATCGAAACGCTTAATTCAAAAATGCAATTTAACGACAGCTCGCGACCAATCAAGGAACACCTCGAAGAATTCATTGAGTATTATCAATACAAAACAATTCATATTAAAGAAAACAATCAACTTTTCTTTGGACGTAAGTGTGTCTTAGTAGAAGGAGCATTGGACAAATACATGATTGAACGGTTATCAGAATTTAATATCAACGATTTGACAATTATCCCCTGTTACGGGAAAAATAAAATTTTCTATTACCAAATGATATGCAAAGCATTTGGCATACCTTACTTCACTCTTTTTGATACAGATGATGACGGAAGCACGGACACCAATAAAACTCTGGGGGAGAACTCATTTGATGGTTATTGTTTTTCTTTCAAGAAATCAATGGAAAACTGTTTTGGAATTTCGAGCAATACAAAACATAAAGGATCAAAAACGATTGATTTAATTGATAATTCTGATTCGAAAAAATTAGCTGATGAGATTGCAAAGTGTTTGGAGTTGATCCATGTGTTTACCACATCATATTAAAGATATCTCTTCTTCCATAAGTAAATCCTTTATTTACTCTGGCAAGAATTAATTATTTATTGTGTTTCTGGATATTATGTGGTTATATAAAACGAGGTTTGTCATCCCCCGTTGTCATCCCTAAAAAATAAAACCCACTGAGGATCAGTGGGTTTTATATTCAAACAGCAGAGGAGGAGGGATTCGAACCCCCGGTACCTCGCGGTACGCTGGTTTTCAAGACCAGTGCATTCGACCACTCTGCCACTCCTCTGTAACTTAGCCGATGACCGATTTCTCAATCGGAGTGCAAATGTATTGCTAATTTCTATTTTGGCAAATAGTAGGAGTTATTTTTCATAGAGATCAGTTAAGAACAAATAAAGTGACCTGTCCTAAATAATCCAAAGGCCTGTTTTCAGGTAAGTTTTTCCTCTTATCACGTAATTCATTGTTAAATAACATATAGCAATTATGTCGATATAATTGATTATTTTCAACATATATATCAGCTATATCGAAATTATAGACATAAGGCATATCATTTATCAAAGCATGTACGATCGTAATACGCCACACAATAATCTGCCTGTTTTACCACCTGAAGTGGATGTGGAAACCAAAGCTGTATTACGCGAAGCGATTGCTGCTTCTAGAATTTTAGCAGAATTAAAAGGTCGGGCACGTGAAATTCCAAATCAATCCATGTTGATAAATGCGATTACCCTGCAAGAAGCTAAAGACAGTTCTGAAATTGAGAATATAGTCACAACACAGGACAGTTTGTACCAGGCATTTAGCAGTAATATCAATACAAGCGATGCACAGACCAAAGAAATATTGCGGTATCGTCAAGCGCTCTGGGAGGGATATAATAATCTGACTAAACGTCCTTTATCTACCAATACATTTGTTTCAATAGTTACTACTATAAAGGAATCAGATACCGGTATTAGGAGTACTTCAGGAACAACTATTTCCAGCAATGGCCGAACTATTTATACACCTCCAGCAGGCGAAAGTCTTCTTCGAGATCTCTTAAAGAATCTTGAAGATTTTATCCATAGCAAAGATCAGCTAGATGATTTGATTCGCTTGGCCATTATGCATTATCAATTTGAGGCTATTCATCCTTTTCCAGATGGAAACGGAAGGACGGGTAGGGTTCTAAATATTCTATTTCTAGTTGAAAAGGGACTCATAGATGCGCCTATTCTATACCTGAGCAAGTACATTATTGAAAATAAAAACAAATACTACAAGAAGCTGCAGGCAGTTACTGAGGATCAAAACTGGGAAGAGTGGATATTATTCATTCTTCAAGGCATTAAAGAAACTGCCGCATATACCTTAGAAAAAATCGATTCTATCAATCTATTAATGCAGGAAACTATTCTGTTTTGCAGAAAAAACTTGTCCTCACGTGTATACTCAAAAGAACTAATAGAACTTCTTTTTGAACAGCCCTATTGTAAGGTTAAATTTTTGGTAGAGCATGGAATCGCCAAAAGACAAACCGCTGCCGAATATTTACACGAGTTAGAGAAAATTGGTATCCTTAAATCTCAAAAAGTAGGAGTCGAAAATCTTTTTTTGAATATCAGGCTTTTTAAGATACTGCGGAACTAGCTTTATAAGCTGTCAGGTTTTCCCTAGTTTTCTTTCTAAAGTCTGGAAGAATACGGTAGAACTCTGTTAAAGATTCTTCTTTACTTCCAGTTAATGGTCTTAAACTTTGTATTTTTTTTAAAGGATTCAGGAGTATTTTTAAGAATAGATGTTCTCAACTCGGTGATTAAAAGTTCCTTGTTGAAATGTTTATGTGTAACAATGCTTATCTCCCTTACCGGCTGCGGATCGATGAATTTTACAACGTTAGTAGCATCATAATTGGCATCATAGGACAATTCCGGTATTAAAGTATAACCGGAAACCTCTCTTATCATCTTTTTCAGAGTTTCAATACTGCCGCCCTCCATTACAAGGTTCTTATGGTGTTCAGAAACATCAAAATCACAAATATTCAAGGTTTGGTTCCTGAAACAGTGCCCTTGTCTTAATATCCAAAGGCCATCCGGTTTAAGTTGATCTTTGGAAATTGTTTTACGATTCAGCAATTCATTTTCGATATCGGTATATACGAGAAACGGTTCGTAGAATAGTGGAATTTCTCGAAGGTCGGGTTCAGTAAGCGGGGTGGCTAACAGCCCTAAGTCCAACTGCTTATTAATAAGCAATTCGATTATTCTTTCGCTCTGTAACTCTTCCACAACTAACCTTGTATTTGAATGTTTCTTGATGAAGTCAGAAATAAAGAGGGGTAGTAAATACGGAGCCAATGTTGGAATAATACCTACCTTGTATTCACCATCAATTAGGTTTCTGTCGTCATTTACGATGTCTTTTAGTTCGCCAATCTCCTTTAAAATACGTTTGGCTTTCATCACAAAAACCTCACCTATCTGTGTAGGCGCTAAAGGTTGGCTAGATCGGTCAAATAGGGTCGTTGAGATCTCCTCCTCCAATTTTTTAAGCTGAAGGGTCAGTGTAGGTTGAGTTACAAAGCAACTTTCAGCGGCTTTAACAAAGTGCTTATGAGTGTCTAAGGCCACAACATATTGTAACTGCTGGATGGTCATATTTATAAAATTAATAAGCCGTACAATAATATCAATTTGATTAATATTTTTCAAGTTAAAATATTTGCCCCAACAAAAATTAAATACTGATGAAACGAAAACTATTAAGTGTATCAATTATCGCTACTGTAACTACTGCCGCAGTATTAACGGTGCTATCGTCCTTTAGCACTAGGGAAAATATTGAGGAAGTCGAGTCTGGCGGAGGCTGTCCCTTTGGCTTTGACAAACTAGGTAAGTCTACCGGAGAAGTAATCAAGAGTGAGGGAAAAACGGTCCGGGATTGGTGGCCAAATCAACTTGATTTAACCGTTTTACGCAAAAATGCTGCATTATCAAATCCGTTGCATGACGGTTTTAATTACCAGGAGGAATTTGAGCGGTTAGATTATTATACTTTAAAGAAGGACCTGGAAGCTTTAATGACAGATTCTCAAGAGTGGTGGCCTGCCGACTTTGGTCATTATGGTGGTTTATTCATAAGAATGGCATGGCACAGCGCCGGCACATACCGAACCGGTGATGGCAGAGGTGGAACAAGGGAAGGAAAGCAGAGGTTCGCTCCTCAAAACAGCTGGCCGGACAATGCAAATCTTGACAAAGCCAGAAGATTGCTTTGGCCAATAAAGCAGAAGTATGGTCAAAAGATATCATGGGCTGACTTATTCATTTTAACAGGAAACGTGGCACTTGAAAGTATGGGATTCGAAACACTTGGTTTTGCGGGTGGACGTGTTGATACCTGGGAACCACAAACCAACGTGTATTGGGGGTCGGAGACAGAATGGCTTGGTGATGATCGATTTGACGAAAATAGAGAGCTTGAAAGGCCTTTGGCTGCTGCTCAGATGGGATTGATTTATGTGAATCCTGAAGGACCTAATGGCAACCCTGATCCTGTGGCCGCGGCGCATTATATTCGGAAAACATTTGGAAGAATGGGGATGAATGATGAAGAGACTGTAGCGCTGATTGCAGGAGGTCATACGCTGGGTAAAACGCATGGTCAGGCAAGCGGGGAAGAACATTTAGCTGCAGCGCCTGAAGGTGCAGGTATTGAATCTATGGGTTTAGGCTGGTCGAGTGACTTTAAATCGGGTAAAGGCCCCGACGCAATTACCTCAGGCCTGGAAGTGATTTGGACAGAAACGCCAGCGCAGTGGAGCCACGGTTTTTTCAAGGGCCTATTCGAAAACGAATGGGAACTGGTTAAAAGTCCCGGAGGCGCGTGGCAGTTTGAAGCCGTGAACCCGGAAAAAATGTATCCGGACGCATTTGATCCTGATAAAAAACATAAACCAACCATGTTGGTAACAGACCTTTCCTTGATCAAAGACCCGGCCTATGAAAAAATTTCAAGGAGATTTTATGAGCAACCAGAGGAGTTTGACAAGGCATTCGCCAGGGCGTGGTTTAAGCTGACTCATCGTGATATGGGTCCAAAGTCTACGTACCTGGGGCCGGAAATACCGGAAGAAGAATTTATATGGCAAGATCCGATTCCTGCAGTTGATCATGAACTCGTCAATGCCAAAGATATAGCTGCTTTAAAAGCTAAAATTCGAAACTCGGGATTAACCACTAATGAGCTGGTAACAACCGCATGGGGCGCCGCCTCTACTTACAGAGATTCCGATAGAAAAGGTGGTGCGAATGGCGCAAGAATACGACTAGAGCCACAGGTAAATTGGGAATCAAACAATCCGAAACAATTGAAGAAGGTAATTGCATTTTACGAAAAGGTAAAGGCGGGCTTTGATAAGGACACCAAAGAAATATCCATTGCCGATCTTATCGTTCTTGGCGGTAATGTGGCTGTTGAAGAAGCAGCTCAAAAAGCTGGTTTTGATGTTGCTATACCTTTTACCCCTGGAAGAATGGACGCTTCTCAAGAGCAAACCAGCGATGAAAGCATGGCACTACTGGAGCCAATGGCAGACGGGTTCAGAAATTATCAAACCACTGAGTACACATTCACGTCTGAGCAACTCCTGATAGACAAAGCACAATTGCTTAGGCTTTCGGCTCCTGAGCTAACAGTACTGGTCGGAGGAATGAGAGCGTTGGGCGCTACCTATGATGGTTCCGAACTAGGGGTTTTAACGGATACACCCGGAACATTAAATAACACGTATTTCAGAAATCTTTTAAGCATGGATTTCGAGTGGAAA
>JBCCLN010000101.1:0-13669 GCA_039026865.1 Bacteroidota bacterium
CGGCCTCTACTGCACGATAACTCAAACTTATCAATGTATTTTGTTTTAGGGAAAAACCCTTTTTTTGGATGACTGCATTATTCACCACAACTAGTGGCGGGTTGATTCAAGTAATTGATTTACAGTAGTTTAATATTCATACTGAATGATTTTTGATTACTCAAATTTGGGGAACGATTTTGGCATCCTATTCAAAATCAATTACCTCCTATTCCACGTGTTACCTCATCTCAATGAATAACACCCGAATTTTTCGGGTTAAGACTTTAATATAGATGAATGAGTAGAAAGATTTCAAAAGTGAAGCTATACTCATTATCGGATGAATCAGTCCACGGATCCTGTTTATCGTGAATTCTATGTGTGCGATTGAAGATAAACTTTACATGTATGAAAAAATGATCGTAAGTACTTTAATCGGTTTACTTTGTACTTAAATGTTAATCTTGTTTTATGAAGCCCAATGCTCCAATTAATCACCATAAAAAGCCAATGGAAAGTGCGCAGATTTGACTTTATTAAAATGATACGTACTCATAAATTGACATGATAAAGGCATGCTGATACTGAATGATTTTCGATTCCTCAAATTTGGGGAATGATTTTGTTATCTCATTCGAAATCAATTACTCCATATTCAACGTGTTACATCATCAATAAATAACACCCGAATTTTTCCCTCTAAACACTTTTTTTTGCTTATCCATTCTTTCCATATCAGATTAGTTCAATAGCCATTATCAAGGAAATAATAAGTTCTTTTTTCTATTATTAGCAATGTGAGAAAAAAGTTTTGTTATAACATACTGTCTCGCCTATGGTCACCAAATCCGGTGCAAAACTCATCAAGGGTATTTTGGTATGAATATTCAGTCCTCCTTTTTTCCTGGCTTTAAAAAGGTACTACAGCTGTCACTTTAAAATATTCATCAATAAGGTATAAGACAATAATTTGCTCTTTTGTCCTCAATCGCATTTAATTGAGACCTTTTATGGTTTAAACAGCATTTGTTTTGTCTAAAAAATGTGAAAATATGACTATTCATTCACTGTGAATACAATTTTACAAGCTCATGTCACTTTCATGTGATTAACTTTAGTTATCCTTAGACTAACCAAATCAAAAGTGTATGAAGAGAAGAAATTTCATTCAGCTCAGTGCGATCACCGGGACAGCCCCACTTTTAGGTATAAAGGCGTGTGCGCCATCAACTACAAGCAATGGAAATCAAAAAGAAAAAAAAGAGGAGTCATTTGAACTGGAAGAATGGACCGTACCACAATTTCAGGAGGCAATGGAATCTGGAAAATATACTTCGAGGAAAATTTGTGAGCTCTACTTAGCACGTATTGAGGAAAAAGATCAATCTGAAAATGGGCTAAATAGCATACTGGAAATTAATCCAGATGCATTGACCATTGCAGACCAGTTAGATGCAGAACGAAATGAAGGAAAAGTCAGAGGCCCCTTACACGGAATTCCTGTGATGATTAAGGACAATATAGATACAGGAGATCAAATGATGACCACAGCGGGGTCTTTAGCTCTAGTAGGTAGCAAAGCCCCAGATGATGCCTTCATTGTCAAAAAACTAAGGGAGGCTGGTATGGTTCTGTTAGGGAAAACCAATCTGAGTGAGTGGGCAAATTTCAGATCCTCCAGGTCTTCCAGTGGTTGGAGTGGAAGAGGAAGACAAACATCCAACCCCTATGCCTTAGATAGAAATCCATGTGGATCGAGTTCAGGATCCGGTGCTGCAGTATCTGCAAACATGTGCGCCATCACTATTGGTACAGAGACCAATGGTTCTATTGTATGTCCATCCTCTATCAATGGAGTAATAGGCATTAAACCAACAGTTGGACTTTGGAGTAGAGACGGCATCATCCCAATTTCTGAAACCCAGGATACAGCAGGACCCATGGCAAGAACGGTGACAGATGCTGCGATTTTGTTAGGGGCATGTGTAGGTGTTGACCAAAATGACAAAAGAACATCAGAAAGTGAAGGGAACTATTATGAAGATTATACTCAATTTTTAGATGAGAATGCGCTGGAAGGGAAAAGACTTGGCCTAATAAAAGATGCATTTGGTTCTCATGAAAGGTCAGATGAGGTATTGGAAAAAACTATTCTGGCATTGGAATCTAAAGGCGCAGAGGTAATGAGAGAGGTGGAAATTTGGGATAGGTCAGAATTTGATGGAACTGAGGATGTATTGTTTTATGAGTTTAAGGACGGCTTGAATAAATACCTGGCTTCAAGACCAGATTTACGGGTTAAAACACTAGAAGACATCATTCAATTCAATAAAAATAACGCAAGTGATGAAATGCCTTATTTTTTGCAGGAACGGATGGATCAGTCTCAAGCGCTTGGCTCATTAGAAGAGCAGGAATATAGAGATGCACTTGCTAAAATGCTTAAGGTGGCTAGAGGTAATTACAATAAGAAACTTGAAGAACTCAATTTGGATGCGTTCATGGCGTTGACCGCTGGTCCCGCGTGGAAGACAGATCCATTATTGGGAGATAATTTTAGAGGTGGTGTTAGTAGTTCTACACCTGCAGCAAGATCTGGCTATCCAAACATTACCGTACCAGCAGGTTATGTATATGGATTGCCTGTAGGAGTTTCCTTTTTTAGTGGGAAATATCAAGAACCCAAACTTATAAGCATTGCCTATGCTTTCGAGCAGGCTACCAAAGTGAGAAAAGCCCCAAAGTTGTTGCATACAGTAGATCTGGGATGATTAAAAGAATACTGAAATTTTTTGGATGGCTTCTCCTGATCATCGTGGTTGTTGGTTTTCTGGCATATTTAATTGTCAATGAACCTAGACCAACAGGCACCCAAGGTGATCAAGCGGAGATGCTTGCAGATGAAATGCTGAATTCTTTAAATAAAAAAGCCTACGATTCCATAGAACACATTGAATTTACGTTTTTAGGATTACACAGTTTTCAATGGAATAAGAAAGCAAATAGCGTAATTGTAAGCTGGGATGACCATGAAGTATACCTTGATTTGAACCAAAAGCCTGAAGACTACACCATGCAGGAGTTCAAAGCTTACCAGTATTTTGTGAATGACTCTTTTTGGTTAGTGGCTCCTTTTAAAGTGAGGGATCATGGAGTAGTTCGCTCTTTTGTGAATCTGGAAGAAGGAAGAGGGTTGCTGGTCACCTATACAATTGGAGGGATAACTCCGGGAGATAGTTATCTATGGATTGTCGACGATATGGGACTTCCTACCGCTTGGAAACTATGGACCTCTAATGTTCCGGTAGGAGGCCTAAAGTTTACATGGGACAATTGGATTAGACTTCAAGATGTATCTTTTTCAACCCTTCATCGAAGCATGATCCTCGATTTGGATATTACAAACTTGAAAGTTGATTAATGAAAAGGGTTCACAACACCTCGTTTATTTTAATGCCTCGTTTTTTTACCTCGTCCCAAAATCCAGGATAAGATTTATTAACTACATTAGGTTCATTGATAGTGACATCCATTAGCTGGCACAAGGGAGCAAATGCCATAGCCATCCGGTGGTCTTCGTACGTATCTATTTCTACAACTTGGGGTAACTGATCACTTGGTTTCAATATCCACTTTTTTGTACTTTCCCGTAGTACTGCCCCTAGTTTGGAAAGTTCTATTTTCATAGCTTGAATTCTGTCTGTCTCTTTAATCCTCAAGCTTTCCAGACCGGTCATATTCAGGGTAATCCCTGAAACAGCGGCAACAGCCATAATAGTTTGTGCCAAATCAGGACAGTTCTTAAAATCAATATGTAGTGATTCCTCTTTTGTCTCCGTTTTTTGGAGCCTTACTTCTCCGGATTCAAATCGGGAGCTTACTCCAAAGCGGCGCATAATTTCTGCTATTGCCCGGTCTCCCTGTGAAGAGTGTAACTTTAATCTAGGTAAGCTTATGGAACTTTTTTTATAAGATAAGGCCATAAAACTATACCAATAGCTTGCTCCTGACCAATCTCCTTCAATTGAATATGTGGTAGCTACATACTTTTTCGAAGGAATTTTTATTTTGCTGCCGTCAAATTTGGATTCTACTCCAAACTCTTGCATGATACTTTGAGTGAGTTCAATGTATGGTTTACTAAATATCTCGGTAGTGAGTTCGATGGAAAGGCCTTTAGGCAAGCATGGACCTATCATCATTAAAGCACTGATATATTGACTACTTATATTTCCTGGTATTTTGATACAATCCGTTTTTTGGGTGGTTAACTTATGAATTTTTAAAGGTGGGAATCCATCCTTTTCTAAATACTCAATGGTGGCACCCAATTCTCTCAAGGCATCAACTAGCGGCCAAATAGGTCGTTTTTTCATTCGATCGGTACCCGTAATGGTTTGACCTGAACCTACCACAGATAGAAAAGCGGTTAAGAATCGCATAGTGGTGCCAGCGTCTTTCACATCCCATTCATTGTTGAGTGACTCAAGCAAAACTTTCATTGTTTTGCTGTCCCTTGCATTAGAAAGGTGCAATAACGTGCCTTTATTGCCAGATAGGGCATTGATCATTAATGCACGATTACTTTCACTTTTAGAAGATTCGAGTGTTATTATTCCTGTTAGTCTGTTGGAATACTTTTTTAATCGATATTTCAATTTTTTCAATTTTTGGCATCAACCTTGAAATGACGTAAATCGTTACAAATTTTTACAACACTTAAAATGTTATACACGAGAACCATAGGAACAATTTTAGCATCACTGGCAATAGGATTTATAGCTTTCTTGTTTAAATCGCCGAAAAAAATAGTCAAGAGAAAAGACGTTAGCATTATTAAATCAAAAGAAGTCGATGCTACCCAAGATCAAAACCTTTTTATTTAGCATAATTTAATAAGCTATTTTTAATGTACTCTATACTTACGAACTTATCTTGAACGCAAGAGCCAATTTTTTCCAAAAGAGAAAAACTTATTTTTCCGTTTATATTTTTTTTGTCCTGCCTTAAAAAAGTCACCAATGCTTCATAGTTGGGTAGTGTATTAGGCAAACAGAATCTTGATTTGATATGTTGGTTTATTTCTTTGTACTCTTCGATTGAAATCAAGTTTAATTGAAGGGAAAGGTGACTTTCTAAAATCATTCCTATAGCTACTGCTTCTCCATGCAATAAAGATTGATTAGAATTAAGAAAATAGCTTTCAATAGCATGTCCAAGTGTATGTCCAAAATTCAATATTTTTCGTACATCGTTTTCCAGAGGATCTTTGGTTACGACCTGATTTTTTATATGTATTGATTTCGGTATAATATCTGTCCAGTCCAATTCATCAAATGCCGTAGCATTCAAGTTTTCCCAATGATTTTGATCATAGATGAGTGCATGTTTAATCACTTCAGCATAGCCAGAGAGAAGCTGTCTTTTCGAAAGGGTATTTAGAAACACCTTGTCTATTAGCACAGCGTAAGGATGCTGAAAGACACCAATGTGGTTTTTCAAACCTTGATAATCTACACCAAGCTTTCCACCAATACTTGCATCTACTTGAGATAGCAAAGTAGTAGGAATATTAATGAATGCGATGCCTCTTTTATAAGTTGAAGCAGCGAAACCTCCCATATCACCGATTACTCCACCTCCCAAATTAATTAGTACACTTTTTCTTGAGAAAGAGGCACCGGTGAGTTTCTTCCAAATTAGATTGCAAGTCTGAAGATTTTTCTCTTGTTCACCACTCTTGATTTCTACAAGAATATCGGGTCGTAAGTCAAGCTTGCTAAGGCAATATTCTTTCGTATTTTCATCCACCAACAATCCAACCTTATCAGGATTTAGTTGATTCAGTAGTCTCTTAAGCTCAAAGGATACAACATTTGTTATATGAAGGTAATCGGGAAGTCTATTCAACATTGAATTTGTAAGCATAGTCGTGTGTATCTCTTAGCTATCTTTGCGGATCATTTCAAAATTATGCAATCAAAACCAATCAATTTTGATGATTATAAAACTGCTTTTGCCCATAAAAGCACGACTGGTCTGAGAAAATCCCATTTCGTGTTTGCAATGATGGGTAAGCCATGGATAGTAGATTTAGGGACTTGGTTAACTAATTTTGCGCTTTCTATCAAATTACCGGTTAAAGGAATTATAAAATATACTCTATTTGATCAATTCTGTGGAGGAGAATCAATAAAAGATTGTGGTACCATCATTCAGCATCTGGGAAATGAAAATGTTCATACCATCTTAGATTATTCAGTAGAAGGGCTGAAAAATGAAGATGGGTATAATGATGTAAAAAAAGAGGCACTTAGGGTAGTAGATTATGCAAGTGCGAATAATAATATTCCCTTTTGTGTTCTAAAGCTCTCCGGACTTGGTTCTGCGGAGCTTATGACCAAAGCACAAAATGATGAGAAGCTTTCTGAATTAGAAAAGACCAAGCTTTACTACTGTGAGTGCCGCATAGATGAAATTGTATCAAAGGCTGCAGAAAAAGGGCTGAGGGTTATGATTGATGCAGAAGAATCCTGGTTTCAAAATTTTATCGATGGCATTGCCTATAGGATGATGGAAAAGTACAACAAAGAAAATATCGTTGTTTTCAATACCTATCAGCTTTATCGACATGATGTGTTGAATCGGATGAAACGAGGACTGAAAAGGTCTGAAATTGGAGGTTATCACTTAGGTGTAAAATTGGTAAGGGGTGCGTATATGGAAAAAGAAAGAGAACGAGCGGAAGAAATGGGTTATGAATCACCCATCCATCAAGACAAAAAAGGAGTGGATCTAGACTACAATACTGCCCTTGAAATTTGCATTGAACACATTGATAAAATAGGAGTATGTGTAGGTACCCACAATGAAGATTCTTGCAAGTATATGGTTCACTTGATGGATGAGTTTGGAATTTCCCCTGGTGATAGGCGAATTTACTTTGCTCAACTTCTTGGAATGAGTGATAATATTTCTTTTAAGTTGGCAAGTCTAGGTTATAATGTTGCTAAATACGTGCCTTATGGACCGGTTGAAAAAGTACTTCCTTATCTTTTTAGGAGAGCCGAAGAAAATTCATCGATAGCAGGCCAAAGTGGAAGAGAGTACAGACTTATCAAAAAAGAATTAAAAAGAAGAAAACGAGAAAAAAACAGCTAGTATGCAGCTTAGTGAACAAGAGATCCAACGAAGAAAGTCGAGAGAAGAATTAATGTCAATGGGCATAGATCCTTACCCAGCAGCTTCTTTTAATGTTAACGTTAACACTGTCGACATTAAAAAAAATTTCGAAAGCAACCCCGACGCTTATTCGATTGTATCCCTTGCAGGAAGATTAATGTCCAAAAGAATCATGGGGTCTGCCTCATTTGCAGAGATCCAAGATTCTACTGGCCGTATTCAAATCTATATCCGAAGAGATGATATCTGTAAAGGAGAAGATAAAACACTTTATAATGAAGTCTTTAAGAAGAAAATGGATATTGGAGATATCATTGGGATTAAAGGAGATGCTTTTAAAACCGAAGTAGGAGAAATATCAGTTCATGTCACTGATTTAATTCTTTTGACCAAGTCATTAAAACCGCTTCCTATAGTAAAAGAAGTAACAGACGAAGATGGAAAGAAAAAAGTATATGACGCCTTCACTGATCCCGAACAACGCTATCGTCAGCGTTACTTGGATCTGATCGTTAATCCTGAAGTACGTGAAACTTTTGTACAGCGAACAAAATTAGTTAATTCAATCCGTGAGTATTTAACCGGTAAAGGTTATTTGGAAGTAGAGACACCCATTTTACAGCCGCTGTATGGAGGAGCTGCTGCAAGGCCTTTCAAAACCCATCACAATACGCTAAATATGACTCTCTATTTGCGAATTGCAAATGAATTATACTTGAAAAGGCTCATTGTAGGGGGTTTTGATGGAGTGTTCGAGTTTGCAAAAGACTTCAGAAATGAAGGAATGAGTAGGTTTCACAATCCAGAGTTTACTCAAATAGAATTGTATGTGGCCTACAAAGACTATAACTGGATGATGAAGATCATGGAAGAGATGATTGAGAAGGTGGCGTTGGACTTACACGGTGATACAAAAGTGAAGGTAGGAGAGCATACCATAGATTTTAAACGACCTTGGAAGCGATTCACCATGTTTGAGGCAATCGAATATTTCACAGGAATAGATATTGCTGAAATGGAAGAAGTTGAACTTCGCAATACGGCTAAAAAGTTGGAAGTTCCTTTGGATGATAGCATGGCTAAAGGCAAGATTATTGACGAGATCTTTGGAGAGAAATGCGAGGCAAATCTCATACAACCAACCTTTATCACAGACTACCCGGTAGAAATGTCTCCTTTAACCAAAAAACATCGCTCCAAAGAAGGGCTAGTTGAGCGATTTGAGGCAATCTGTAATGGGAAGGAAATCATGAACGCTTACTCCGAGCTTAATGATCCAGTTGATCAGCGGGAGCGATTTGAAGAACAGTTAGAGCTTGGTAAAAGGGGAGATGATGAAGCAATGACTTTAGATGAAGATTTCATCAAGGCATTAGAGTTTGGTATGCCACCTACTGCTGGAGTAGGGCTGGGAATTGATCGGTTATCCATGATCATGACTAATTCTGATTCCATTCAAGACGTCTTGTTCTTTCCGCAAATGCGACCAAAAATAAAGTCTCGTACTACTGAGCTTAGTGGAAACGAAAAAGATGTTTTTGAAGTACTGGAAAAGAAGGGGAAGATGGATTTAAGAACACTAAAAAAATATTCCGGTCTTTCAAACAATAAATGGGACAAAGCAATCAAGAAACTCACCCAAGATGGATATGCTAAAGTCAATAAAACCGAGGAGGGGCTGTATGTAGAGGTTATTTAATTCGGATTATTCGCCACAAATAGTAGCTGGTTAGTTGGCTTACTCAAGTAACTGATTTACAATAGTTCAATATTCATGCCGAATGATTTTTGATCCCTCACACTTAGGAAAAGATGTTGTTATCACATTCAAAATTGATTACCCCGTATTCAACGCTTTACATCATCTCAATGAATAACACCCAAATTTTAAGGGGTAAATGGGTCCTTTGAAAATCCACCATTTGGTCCAAACTCTTCTTTTACTCAAAATTCAAAAACTCTCATTTACGACCAGTAAACTATGTTTTTGAAATTCAGAAAGCCTCTTTTTGAACCAAAAATCCAGTTTGCAAAAGGTTCTAAATATTTTCAAAAGTTGCTAATTTGTATTAAGAGCACCTCTAAAAACTCAGTTCAAGAATTTGGGGTAGCGTTTTTTATGAAACAAAACGTCAAAAATGGAGTTTAAAAGCGTTAAATAAATATTTTAATAACGAAGTATCAGGAAAAAAGAGCATCTCAAAAAATTGAAAGTGGGTTTTTAGAGGTATCCCTAACTCACACCACTTTTTAAGTATTCCCTGTTCATCCTGGCAATATTATCCAAAGAGATACCTTTTGGACATTCAACCTCACAAGCACCTGTGTTGGTACAGTTACCAAACCCTTCTTCGTCCATCTGTTTCACCATATTTTGAGCCCTTTGTTTTGCTTCAATTCTTCCTTGTGGAAGTAAAGCTAATTGAGATATTTTAGCAGAGACAAAAAGCATAGCAGAAGCATTCTTACAGGTCGCCACACAAGCACCGCAACCTATGCAAGAAGCAGCATCCATGGCCTTATCTGCATCATATTTATTGATAGGGATTGCGTTAGCATCTTGCGTATTTCCAGAAGTGTTTACACTGATAAAACCACCAGTGGACATAATTCTATCAAAGGCACCTCTATCTACAATTAAGTCTTTTAATACGGGAAATGCTTTTGCTCTCCATGGTTCTATTGTAATAGTGTCACCATCGTTAAATTTTCTCATGTGAAGCTGACACGTGGTTATACGTCTACCAGGACCATGAGCTTCACCATTGATGAACATAGAACAAGTACCACAGATACCTTCTCTACAGTCATGATCAAATTCTACAGGTTCTTTTCCTTCATTTATTAACTGTTCGTTCAAAATATCCATCATTTCTAAAAAAGAACTATCGGGCGATATATCAGAGACTTTGTAGGTTTGCATTTTTCCTTTTGCCTCTGGTCCCTTCTGCCTCCAGATTTTCAATGTCAGATTCATTCCCTCTTTAATCATTTTTCTTTATTTGTATGATCTGGTTTTTAACTCTATATTCTCAAACACAAGTTCTTCCCTATGTAATTTGGCTTTTGATGGTTCTCCCGTATATTCCCAAGCTGCTACATATGCATAGTTTTGATCGTCCCTCATCGCTTCACCTTCTTCAGTTTGATATTCTTCTCTAAAATGACCTCCACAAGATTCATTTCTTTCAAGAGCATCCCTTGCAAATAATTCACCTAGCTCAAGAAAATCGGCTACTCGGCCAGCTTTTTCTAGTTCACTGTTAATACAATCCCCATTTCCAGGCACACTCACCTCTTTCCAAAATTGCTTTCTTAACTGCTTTATTTCAACTATGGCTTTAATCAAATCTTCCTCATTTCTAGACATTCCTACCTTATTCCACATAATTTTACCAAGCTTTCTGTGAAAATAATCAACAGAATGTTGACCTTTATTGTTGAGAAAAAAGTCAATTCGTTCTTTTACGTTCGCTTCTGCTTCATCAAATTCTCTCGTATCAGTAGGGATTTCACCTGTTCTTATATCATCCGCCAGATAATCGCCGATCGTGTAAGGAAGAACAAAATAGCCATCTGCTAATCCCTGCATCAAAGCCGAAGCCCCTAATCTGTTGGCTCCATGATCAGAAAAATTTGCTTCACCAATAGCGTAACATCCGGGTATAGAGGTCATTAAATTATAATCAACCCATATACCGCCCATGGTGTAATGTACTGCAGGGTAAATTTTCATTGGTGTTTTATAGGGATCATCACCAGTAATGTTCTCATACATCTCAAAGAGGTTGCCATATTTTGCCTCTACAATTTTTTCGCCAAGTTCTCTAATTTTCTGATTGGTAGGACTATGTATTCCTTTGATATGGGCTTGTTCTTCTCCATATCGCATAATTGCTGCTTCAAAGTCAAGAAATACTCCTTCGTTAGTCGCATTATTGACAATGCCGTACCCTTTATCACACCTTTCTTTTGCTGCACGAGAAGCAACATCACGAGGTGTTAAGTTTCCAAAGGAAGGATATCTTCTCTCTAAGTAGTAATCTCTGGCCTCTTCGTTGATTTGCGTAGGCTTAAGTCTCCCTTCACGAATTGCCTCAGCGTCTTCGGCATTCTTAGGAACCCAAATTCTTCCGTCGTTTCTTAGAGATTCTGACATGAGGGTTAGTTTAGATTGTTGTTCTCCATGTTGTGGATTGCACGTTGGATGAATTTGAGTATAACATGGATTAGCAAAATAGGCACCCTGCTTATGTATTTTCCAAGCGGCAGATACATTGCATCCCATTGCGTTTGTAGAAAGATAGAACACATTTCCATAGCCACCTGTAGCAACAACTACCGCATGTGCCGAATGTCGTTCAATTTCTCCGGTAATCATATTTCTGGCAATGATTCCTCGTGCTTTTCCATTCACAATCACCAACTCCATCATTTCATGGCGATTATACATTTTAATCTTACCTTTTCCAATCTGCCTGGACATAGCTGAGTAACAACCCAAAAGTAATTGTTGACCTGTTTGGCCTTTAGCATAAAAAGTTCGTGATACTTGCACACCCCCAAAAGATCGATTATCTAAAAGACCGCCATAGTCTCTAGCAAAAGGAACACCTTGGGCAACACACTGATCAATTATATTAGTTGATACCTCAGCTAAACGGTAAACATTCGCTTCTCTAGACCTATAATCTCCGCCTTTTATTGTATCGTAAAATAGCCTGTATGTGGAATCTCCATCACCTTGGTAATTTTTTGCCGCGTTAATGCCACCTTGTGCCGCTATAGAGTGAGCTCTTCTTGGAGAATCCTGGTAACAAAAAGCTTTAACATTATATCCCAGTTCTGCAAGAGTAGCACAAGCAGCACCACCGGCCAAACCAGTACCAACAACAATCACATCTATCAATCTCTTATTGGCTGGGTTAACTAGCCTAATATTATTCTTGTGATTAGTCCATTTATCTGCTAGAGGCCCTTCTGGAATTTTTGAATCTAAGGCCTTTTTCTCTATTTCTAAATCTAAAATTGACATAACCTTGTAATTATTAATGAACTATAAAATGATATAAAGCGATATATACGTAACCAGCAGGAATTAGAATAGCGTAAGCTCTTCCTAACTGTTGGACTGCCGGTAAATATTTTGGATGTCTTGCTCCGATTGAGAGGAAAGCAGATTGAAACCCATGCAAAAGATGTAATGATAAGAATATAAAAGAAAAAGAATAAATACATACTCTTATCGGGTTTTCGAACATGTGTACTACCTCTTCATAATATCGGTCAGGATCTTCTGGTTTAAATTGAATATATTTATAATTCATTTCTGGGATCCAAAAATCATAAAAATGAAATCCTAGAAAGAAAAGAATAAATAAACCGCTCCAAATCATATTTCTTGAAAACCAGGAAGCATTAGCATTACCTTTATAAGAATAGTATTTAACTTCACCTCTTGCTGATTTGTTTTTAAATTCCAGCACGAAACCCATGATAAAATGAAAAGTAACACCGAACATCAATATTGGCTGTAGTACAAATTGGACTATTGGATTAGTACCCATAAAGTGGGACAATTGATTAAAAATTTCTTCACTAAAAGTAGATGTGAAGTTGATAACAAAATGTTGGAGCAGGAATACGATAAGGAAGAGTGCTGATAAAGCCATTGCAAATTTCCTTCCTATACTACTTGTAAATAGTTGTCTAACCCAACCCATCAACGTTCAAAAATTACGTGTTTGTGTCAAAAGTAACTTCAGAATAATTGTCCAACAATCGAAATCCTTGTTTCGAATTATTCTAAATAAGGTCCTTGAGAATCATTTGATTGAGATATTTCAATCATTTTTGTTTATAACAAACTCATTTTATTCTTGTTGGAAGTGCGTTTATTGAAAAAAGCGTCTTAGATTTACTCTAATCATGTATTTCTTTCATGCAATTCCTTAGGATATTTATAAGTATCTGTATTTTATTTGGATTTCTAACGTCCAAAGCTTCACATATAAGAGCGGGAGAAATTATTGCAAAGCAAATTAGTGGAAACACCTACAGTTTCACTTTTATTGGCTATAGAGATTCAGAACCACAAAACGCCCTATTTAGTAACGGAATTTTTGATTTTGGTGATGGCACAACTTTTGGCGGAGAAAATGAAGACATTCCTTGGCAGGAACCTGAGATAATCGGAGAACCGGGTGACTTCATCGAAAGATGGCAATTTACATTACCGCCAAAGACCTACGCCTCTGGGTCTGTTTATTTGGTAGGTTATACTGAAATTTACAGGAATAATGACATCCAAAACATCTCAGAGTCTAGTCGCACCGCTTTCCATGTAGAGACATTAGTCAGAGTAGATGCGCTTATTCCTAACAGCACCCCATTTTTTACTTCGGAGCCAATAGACCAGGGAGTGGTTGGAGTTGTTTTTGAACATGACCCTGCGGCTTTCGATCCGGACGGCGATAGCTTGGTTTTTTATTTCGTTACTCCAAAG
>JBCCLN010000102.1:0-13632 GCA_039026865.1 Bacteroidota bacterium
AATTATTGAGGAGCTAATAATGGTCATGGGTGGAAAAGAAAAGTTCGCTTTAGTCAGTATCTTTGGTGAAATCAACCTTAAGCAAATTTCTAAATTGGCTAGTTTAATGAGAGTCAACCAGTTGAAATACCTAGAAAACCTAGATGAAGTAGTTGACTAACTAACCCACATTCAAAATATTGGCTGTCAGTAGTTTATACTGGCAGCGTACATTTCTTTATTGTGATACTTCCTTATTGTGATAAAATAACTAATGAATAACCCCTTTTTATTCACACTATTGCTGCTTGTAAGCTCACTTTCTGGTTTTACGCAAGAATCGATCCTAAAAGAATTTTCTGAGCCAAGAAGGCCAACTACCTGGCTCAATCCCATTTGTCTTTATCCCAGCACACTTCGAATGATAAATATTTCAGGAGACCCTAACTATAATGAGTTAGTGAGTGATATTGAGAAGATATTAATTTACAGGTTAGATTCAGCTACCGTGGCATCTGACGATTATGATTCCTGGATCGAAACTTATGAGGATGTTGGATTTGAAGAATACATTAACCTTTACGGAAAGCAGACCATGAAAATCTTAGGAAAAGAAGAAGAGTATGTGGGACTTTTAAAAGTGGAAGAAAAGTTATTGACTTTCTACCTCAAGGGTGATATAGCTTTCCATAAAATCCCAAAACTTATCCAATCATTTAGGAAAGGAGATCTTTTAAATGTTCTAACGGAACGGTTGAGATGAGTAACATTTTAAAAGTTAACAAACTCACTAAGAAATTTAATAAGCTCACTGCTGTAAGCCAGTTAGATCTAACCATTGAAAAGGGACAAGTATACGGAATACTAGGACCTAATGGAAGTGGTAAAACTACAACCTTAGGAATGATCTTGGAAGTTGTTAAGCCAACGAGTGGAAACTTTGAATGGTTTGGTGGATTGACCAATGTTGAAGCAAGGCAAAAAATAGGCTCTATCCTGGAGACACCTAATTTTTACAGTTACCTCACTGCAGTACAAAATCTTAAAGTAGTGGCGCATATCAAAAAGTCTGATCCTAAAAGGATCGATAAAATACTTAAACAGGTAAACCTGTACAAGCGACGAAACGATAAGTTTAAAACGTACAGTCTGGGAATGAAACAGCGACTCTCTCTGGCAGCAGCACTTCTTTCGGATCCTCCTGTTTTATTATTAGACGAACCTACAAACGACTTGGATCCCGAGGGGATTGCAGAGGTGAGACAACTGATTAGCAACGTGGCTTCAGAAGGTAAGACCATTATCATGGCCAGCCACTTACTCGATGAGGTACAAAAAGTTTGTACTCATTTTTGCATAATGAAAAAAGGAATAAAACTATACGATGGAGCAGTTAATGAAATCCTGGGTGAAACCAATATAGTGGATATTTTTTCTGATAATTTAGATCAATTGAAAAATATCACAGAGAAATTTAAAGGGGCTGAGAATATTGAAGCAGAAAATGGCTCTCTTAAAGTATTTTTAAAAGATGGACAATCTTCTAAAGAGCTCAACAAATACTGCTTTGAGCAGGGAGTTATCTTAAATAAGCTTACACCTCAATCTAAATCATTAGAGCAAGAATTTTTAAAAATCCTAAAAGAAAATGATTAGATCATTTAAACTAGAATGGCTTAAAATTCGTCATTACAAGGTCTTTTGGATACTTTTTGGCCTGTATCTGATCGCACAGTTGATCATTACTAACGGTGGAATATTTTTTCTTAAATGGCTCAAAAATAAAAATATTGATATTGAAGGAATTGATCCTACCATTCTGCCTATTTACGACTTTCCGGACATCTGGCAAAATTCAACTTGGTTGGGATCATTTGTAAATATTCTCATTTCTTTTATAGTGATTGTTTCGGTAAATAATGAATTGTCCTATAACACTTTGAGGCAAAATATCATTGATGGAATAAGCAAGAAAGAGTTCCTTCTTTCTAAGTTTACCATCATCTTTTTTCTTGCTGGAGTTTGTACTTTAGTGCTCTTTTCGTCAGGATTGATCGCCGGATTAATTTATTCTCAAGTATCAAACTTAAAATATATTCTAGACGAAACAGAATTTTTGTTAGCATATTTTTTACAACTCATAGCGGTAAGTATGTTTTCTTTTTGTGTTGCACTAATCATTAAAAAAGCTGGATTCGCCATTGTTTTCATTTTTTTATACAGCACTTTCTTTGAGCCTATTGCCACAGCAATATTGGAATATGCCCCATTCACAAGGGACTACACGGCAGGTTTTGTCAAATTCTTTCCTATTTATTCAATAAGAAATTTAATAGATATCCCATTTCCAAGATACTTATTTCAAGAAATCAATACAGACATTTACTGGTATGAATGGCTCATAGTACTCGGATGGATAGGAGCATATTGCGGATTTCTTATCTATATTCTCAACAAAAAAGACCTCAAAGTTTAGGCCGTTATACTCAGATTCAACCAAAAAAGTCTCTAGTATGCAAAAGTCTGCATACAAAATCTGCTTGTCACCCGTTATAATTATAAAGATAAAAAATAGGCTATGATAAAATTTGTGTCCATTCTTGTAACCTTGGTGTTGTTAAATTTCACCGCTCCTGAGGTCATTAATCATGTTCGAATAGATGATGTTAAAGTAGAATTTAGTGAAAAAGCAATAGGAATAGAGAGCGGTCAGCCAATCTTTCCTAGGATCACTAAAGTTTGGGTTTCTAATCCAACAGAAGAAAAATATAAGCTTTATTTCAATGAAGAAGAAAAGGAGCTAGCTGATGAGAAAATCGAAATTTCAGGATTAGATCCAGGTACTTACACACTAATGATTCTCGCTTCTAAAAATTCAAAAGAAGAAAAAAGAACTGTTGGTTTTACCATACAATAAATAATTTAGTGATAAGTTAGTTAAGTTTTGATAAAAGCGTGCTTTCAAGTAAGAAAGTACGTTTTTATAAATAGTTCTGATATAAAAAATAAACTATTTGAACTGTAAAAAATAGCAAAATAACAGCTATGCTTCGGTTCATCCTTTTTATAAACTTAACGGTAATCAGATGCTTTAATGTATGAGCAATAAATGCTTTTCCTATATCCATACTTAAAATCGTGATTAACATACCGCCAAAGAATTGTACACTTTCGTTGAAGTCATAATCAAACTTAACCGTTATTGTACTTATCCATGTAGTCCAAAAAATAATCATCAATGGATTCAAACCGTTTAAAAATAGGCCTTTCAATAAGTTTTTTGCATAATTATATTCTTTTCCATCAGATTGGTCTTTCAAAAGTTGAGGTTTTTTGAACCATGAATAGGTCGCGTAAGTCACTAACATAACAGAACCAAATACTGCCATCCAAAATTCAATACCTTGATTTTGGAAAATTTTATTCATCCCTAATAAAACTACAATCACATAGAAGGTGTCACTTAAAGACATTCCCAGCGCCAAGAAAATTGCTTTTCTGAATCCCTGTTGAATACTGGTCTGTATTAATGCAAAAAAAGCTGGTCCCAATGCAAAAAGAAAAACTAGTCCGAAAAGAAGACCATTAAAAATTGGAAGCATCTAATTAACAGAGATGTTTTGACGGTTTAGAAACGCTTCCCATAGTTGAGCTTTTTTCTTTTTAAGTATCCTGGGAAATTTATTTTGACTTCCTACTTTTCCCTGCTCTTCCATCCATAGATAAAATGTAGAAGTAGGCAATACAGTCAATCTTACTTCCTTCAGAGCAGAAGCTCTTTCTACTTTATAATCGTCATTTATTTCTTTTAAGTAGTGATCAATTTTTATCTTCAACATCTGTTCATCCACGTCATCATCAGTCCCTATGTACCAATTATGTGCAAACAAACTATCAGCTCTACCTCCCAAGAGCGTAAATTCTCTAATATCTATCTTTAATTCATCTTCAACTAACTCAACGGCTTTATTCATGTTGTCTAAGCTTAGATGCTCCCCGCATAAGCTCATAAAGAGTTTAGTTCTTCCAGTAATGATGATTTGGCAATCATCTAACGAAGTAAACCTGACTACATCGCCAATCATGTACCTCCAAGCCCCTGAGTTTGTGGTAATTAATAAAGCGTAGTCTTTGTTTTCCTCTACTTGGTCAATCTTTAGCGTCTCTGTCTCTCCAATTAATCGCCCATCCTCATCAAAATTCTCTTCTGTGAAAGGAATGAACTCGTAGAAGATTCCGTTATTTAATACGAGTCTCATTGACTTATTTCCAGGTAATGCCTGAAAAGCAATAAACCCTTCTGAAGCTAGATAAGTCTCTATGTAAATTAATGGTTTCGAAAGTAGTTTCTCAAAGCCTCTCTTGTAGGGTTCAAAAGAAACACCTCCATGAACGAAAATTTGAAGGTTTGGCCAGATATCATGTACAGTATCCAGTTGGTATTTATCAATGATTTTTTCTATTAGTATTTGCAACCATGAAGGCACACCTGCAATAATACCAATATCCCAGTCTGGTGCTTTCTTTACAATTTCTTCAAGCTTATCATTCCAGTCTCTAGTCTTGGCAATTTTTTTCCCCGGTTTATAGAAATGTTGAAACCAAAAAGGAATTTGAGAAGTGGTAATACCGCTTAAATCCCCTTCAAAGTAATGGCCATTCCTTTTTAGATCGGTGCTTCCACCGAGCATTAATATACCTTTTGAAAATAGGGAAGCCGGAAGCTTATATTTACTCATGGTTAGCATTTGTCTGATAGAAGTCTTGCGGATAGCCTTTAGCATATCACGGGTGATCGGAATATGCTTGGAAGGAGAGCCGCAAGTCCCGGAACTCAAAGCAAAGTATTTCACTTTACCAGGCCAGCAAATATCTTTTTTCCCTTCAATCGCCAAATGCCACCATTTATTATAAATCATGTCATAATCAAAAATGGGAATGTTCTTTTTGAAAACATCATAGTAGTTTAAATTCTTTTTTTTGAATGATGAAAGAATTTCCATGAAACCATATGCATCACCAAATTTGGTGTTTTGGCATAGAATAAGTAGATTCCTGAGTTCTTGTTTTTGTAAATCCTCGGGAGAACTATACATCTGCTCTAAGCTTTCACGCAGCATTACTCCTTTCTTCAATAATGTTCCTAAAATTGCCATTCAAAATGCTTTGAACTTTTTCTGACCTTTCAAATTTAATTGATAGAAATTTATCTACTATGAGTGAAATAGTACTGAATTTAATGAAGATAAAAGACAGCCTTTCAAAGTCTTGTACGTTGGTAGCTGTCAGTAAAACAAAGCCGATTAAAGATATTGAACAAGCATATAATAGTGGACATAGGGATTTTGGAGAAAACAAGGTACAAGAATTAGCAGAAAAGGCGGGTTATTTACCTAAAGATATAAGATGGCATTTTATTGGTCACCTTCAGCGCAATAAGGTAAAATACATTATACCTTTTATTCACCTCATCCACGGAGTAGATTCACTGAGATTGTTAAATGAAATTAACAAGAGAGCAAAAAATGAAAATAAAATTATCCATTGCCTTCTTCAGGTCCATATAGCCGAAGAAGATACCAAGTTCGGTTTTAATAAACCTGAATTACTTGATATGATTCAACAAGACAATTTCAAAGAATTAGAGAATGTGCAGATCAATGGTTTAATGGGAATGGCTACTTACACAGCCGATCAGGATCAAATAAGAAGGGAATTTAAATCACTTAGGAGGCTATTTGAAGAATTGAGAGCATCAGACAATAAGTTAAAAATGAAAACCCTCTCCATGGGCATGAGTGGCGATTACCTAGCAGCACTTGAAGAGGGCAGCAATATGATAAGAATAGGAAGCGCTATTTTCGGAGAAAGAAACTAATAACTCCGGCCTCCTGATTCTTTAGGAAGAACATTTGTGATAATTTTAACTCTTGCAGGACTATTCACCGCATTGGACATTACTGTGATTACTTTATTTTGAACTCCCATTTTTCCTGTACTATTGAAACGCACTTTAAGTTTGGCTTTTGTTCCAGGAACAATTGGCTCTCTTGGCCATTCAGGCGCAGTGCAACCACAAGTTGTTCTCACATCAGACAAAATCAATGGTTCATTCCCAGTGTTCTCGAATTCAAAAACGTGCTCTACCTTATCTCCTTGACTGATATCACCAAAATCAAAAGAGATCTCGGTAAAATAAATCTTTGGGCCTGTCAATGATTCGGTCTCATCCTGCAATTCTGATTTATCTTGCCCATAACTCACAACAATGAATACTACTAATGATAATAACGATGCTAAATATTTCATTTCTAATCTTTTAAAGAACTTTTTATACCATAAAGTTAACGAAACTTAGATCTTAATGTTAAATCATTCAAATCAAAATAAATCACCTTTTACTCATAAAGTGAGAGTAAGGGTTTGCGGAATACTTAAGGAAAATGGTAAAATCCTGCTCATAAAACACGATGGTATCGGTAAAGACGGCTACTTATGGTCTCCACCAGGTGGTGGTGTGGAGTTTGGAGATAGCATGGAAGAAACCCTAAAGAAAGAGTTTTTAGAAGAGACTAACTTAAAAGTATCTGTTGATAAATACCTATTTGCCAACGAATTTATAGATTCAAAACACCATGCAATAGAGCACTTCTTTCAAGTAACCCGAGAATCAGGAAATCTTCAATTAGGCATAGATCCGGAACTCTCACCTCTGAAACAAATAATTACAGAAGCTAAGTTTTTTAATGCAGAGGAGTTGGATTGCCTTGATACCAATACTATTCATAGTTCGTTTTTGAGATCAAAAACGAGAGATAAAATTGATGATCAAAGAGGTTTAATTACTTTTAGTGATTAATAGCATAAATCCACTTCTGGAATCAGCATTAAATATTTATAATTGTAAAAACCTAGCTAAAAGATATAAGTTAATGAGTAAAACGAAGATTATTTCTGTGGTCATGCTGATTGTATGGATATGTTTGGCCGTTTTCTTGGTATACAGTATTCAATCATCCATAGATGAAAAACAGCGAATAGCCTCGTCAGAGGCCAGGATCATAGAACAACTAAAAATGATTCGAGAAGCGGAAATTGCCTATATGCAGGTAAATGGTCAATATACAAGCGACTGGGATAAGCTCATTGCTTTTATTGACACCGGCAAATTTTATCTGACAGAAAAAACAGAAACCATTATTACGCTACCCTATGGTAGAGATAGTATAGTAGTAGATATTGATACATTAGGAACCAGACCTGTAATGGACTCATTATTCTCAAAAAATAAATGGCCTGATTTTAATCTTGAAATGCTTCCTTTTGTACCTGGCATTGAACCTTCAAAAAAATTCATTGTCTGGGCGGACAAGATTACAAAAGCAGGCTTACTAGTAAATGCAATTGAAGTTAAAAACCCTGTTCCTGTAGATCCAAGTAGAGATGAAGATAGTGAGTACAACACTAAGAAACCACTGCGTTTTGGTTCTCGGACAAGTGTTACTACCGCAGGTAACTGGGAGTGAAAAATATTTTGATTACTCAAGATACGCCCACTTATAAAAAAGTCAATCGTGTTAAAGATACAAAATTCACTATTGACGAATTAGATCACTATTCTTTGGTGATGCAAGTTGGCATTTATGATTTACAGTTTGCCATTGTAGATTCTCAGGATAATCAATGCATGGCACTTGAAGATTATTTACTCAAAGGGGTAAAAACTATAAATGAAAGACTTAAGTTATTAAAGGAAATTTTAGATGATCATGAGTTTCTTACCGCAGGATTCTGGAAAGATGTAAAACTCTGTTTGAAAACACATAAGTTCACGTTGGTTCCTGCAAATATGTTCGTGCAGGAAAACGTAGCTGACTATTTAGCTCTTAATAGTGAAATAAAAACCTCTTTTGAAGATGTTAATTATTACAAGCAGATAAGTGTAAACACCATTAATGTTTTTGTGGCGGAAACAAAGCTTTGTCGTTGGATTGAATCTATTTATAAAAAGAAAAAAGTTCACATTATACATCAGGGAAGCGCCTTAATAGAAGCAGTATTAAAACACGCCGATCATGTACAGGAAAAGGGAATGTATTGCTTCGTTGATCGTGGTATATTACATATCATAGTGACGGAAAACGATCAACTGCTTCTTTACAATCAATTCTCGGCCAAAAAGAAAGAAGATCTTCTTAAGTACATCATGCTCATCTTTCATGAGCTTGAAATGGATCCTAAATCCAATCAGTTATTTATTTGGGGCTTTATTAAGCAAAATTCAGAAGAGATGACTTCACTGAAAAAATATATCCGAAACATTTCATTCGGATCGAAACCCTCTTTCCTGAAATATAGCTATCAATTTGATGAGATTCAGGATCATATGTATTTTGATGTTATGGGTGGGTATCTCTGCATGTAACAGATATATACCTATGAAAATTGCGCTCTTCCCGGGATCCTTTGATCCTTTTACCAAAGGACATCATGATATTGTAATGAGAGGATTGGATCTTTTTGATCGCGTAATTGTCTCAATAGGGTACAATAGTAAAAAGAGTAAGCGCTATTTTGAGTTGGATTGGATGGTAAATAAAATCAAAGAAGCATTTGTTGATGAGAATCGCGTAGATGTGATTGTATATGATGAGCTTACAGCACAACTTGCCAAAAAGTATCAGGCAAGGTTCCTTCTAAGAGGATTAAGAAATACCACTGACTTTGAGTATGAAAACAGCATCTCCCAGATCAATAGGTATTTGAATGCTAGCCTGGAGACTATTTTTTTAATTACTTCGCCAGAACTTGCGCCCATTAGTTCTAGCATCATTAGAGAAGTGCATAGATATGGCGGGGATGTTAGTCCATTTTTGCCTTACCGGGCTTAATCCGTGTTAGATGTATTATCTAGTGTGTCTCAATTGAATTAATTATATTCCTAATCATTTCAATGGTAATCTTCCATAGCTTCTCTAAACAGTACGATTGCTTATTCTTAAATGAAAAGAGTCAACCCGCATTTTTCGCCACAAATAGCATTACTATTCATCTGTTTATATAAAATATTATTTTAAAAATGAATTTGATTATCATTATTACTGAAATAATAAGCTAAGAAAATGATTATCATAAAATAATGCTGATCAGGAATGAAGGTATTTTCAAAAGACTTCATCCTTCCCTACGAAGCGCTTCCATAGGAGCTTGTCTCAGTACGCTTACACTGTTCAATAATCCAATTAACACAGTCAATGCCGTTACCAACATAAAAACAATCAGGATTTGAATAGGATTTGGAACAAACGTAAATTCAAACAAGAAAGTGGCCAGTAGGGAGGAAAAGAGCCCTGCAAGCATAATACCACTTAGTGCCCCCAAACTTCCGAGAAAAAAATACTCTGCTATGGTGATGGTCCAGAGCTGCGATTGGGAAGCTCCCAAGGTTCGCAACAACACATTTTCACGTACTCGTTGAAACTTACTCAGGATAATGGAGCTGATCATCACAATGATTCCTGTGCCAATACTGAAAAAAGCCATGAACTGAATTACAAAAGCTACTTTAGCTAACACCTCTTCCAGTGTTTTCAAGATCAACTCCAGGTCAATGATGGAAACATTAGGAAATTGACTCACCACCTCTTGTTGATAATTGATAGAGGTATTCATTTTGTCAATTCGGGTTACAATTACGTGAAACTGTGGAGCTTGTTCAAGAACACCTTTTGGAAAAAGCACTAAAAAATTAGTCTGCACTCTACGCCAATCGATTTCCCGAAAACTCCCTACATAGACTTTCAATAAAGCGCCCTGAACATTAAACACTAGCTCATCTCCGAGTTCTACATCCAGATTATCCTTAAAATTCTCCGAAATACTAACATAAATGCTGTCATTCCTTACCTCTTTTACCCATTCTCCTTCTACAATGGTTTCAGAATCAATCAACGAATCACGGAAGGTCACCCGATATTCCCGACTGTAAGCCCAGTCAGAGATCGAAACTGTACTGTCAGTGAATGCTTCCTCTTTTGTGTAGCCTTTCACTTCCAGCAAACGCATGGTTACTACAGGCACATCTTGCACGATGGGAAGTTCATATTCTTTTGTTAAATTTTTTATTGCTTCATGTTGTCCAGACTGAATATCAAAGAGAATCGTATTAGGCCGATTGCCAGCAGCAGACAAGGACACTCTCTTAACCAACAAATCTTGCATAAAATACAGTGTGGCTAAAAAAGCGGTGCCTAATCCTAGGGCAGTTATTAATATAACGGTCTGATTGTTGGGACGGTATAAGTTGGAAAAACCTTGGCGCCAGACATACTTCAGGTTATCCGGTAGCAGTTTCCGCATAAGCCAACTTACACCTTTCCCTATGGCCCAAAGAAAGATCAAGGATCCAATCAATATTCCTGAGAAGATGAGCGAGTCGCTCAAAGATTGTACTTGCCAATAGACTGAAACAAAGATAAATAGCAATATGCCAGCAATGATTGGCACCAACAGCTTATCAAATTGGACACCCTGCTCGCTATATCCCATACGAATGGCTGAAAGGGGACTAATGTTTCGAAGCCCAACGAGTGAAAAGAGCCCAAATAACAGGGAGATTATAATTCCTATAAGTATTCCAACCCCCAGGGCCGGCCAATATGGGGTAGGTTCCAGGTCGATAGGAAGAAAATCCTTCACGATGTCGGGTAAATACATATGTATAATCAATCCTAAAAAGCTCCCAAACACAGCGCCTATAAACCCAAAGAGCGTTACTTGAATAAGGTATACTCCCACTGCTTGATGGGAACGCATGCCTAAACATCTTAGCACAGCTACGGCTTGTACCTTACTCTTTGAATAGACGTAAATGGAACTAGCGACACCTAAACATCCCAACAATAAGGCAGTAAACGCCACTAACTCAAGAAAATTGGCCATGTTCTCAAAATCCTCCCCTGTCTCTCTTTTCTCCTCTTCTACCGTTTCCACATCATATCCTTGGCTTTCTGTCTGTTTAGAAAGCTTGCTCCATCTGCCGGTGGTATCTATTACTGGATCAAACTGGAAATAGTGGGCATAATTGATTCGGCTTCCTTTTTGGATGAGTCCCGTTTCTTCTATATGCACATAAGGTATATAAACGATTGGTGATATGGAGGCGGACACGTCTGTTTGTCCAGGTACACTAATCAAAGAACCAATGATTTTAAACATAAGTTTTCCTACTTGTAAGCTGTCTCCAATTTGTGCATCGTACTGGATCATCATTTTTTGATCTACTAATGCGTACCGATCTTGCTGAAAAAACCCTGCAGCCTCCGGGGGATCCGTCTCAATAATGCCATAGTAAGGATATTTACCCTCCAATGCCCTTACCTGAACTAGGCGTGTTCCCTTACTCCCGCTAAACATAACCATTGAAGCAAAATAGTTTTCCCTAGAATAATCAACGGTCAACTCTTTAAAAGAAAGCAATAGGCTATCTGGTAGATCCCTTCTTCCGATTATTCGCATATCCGACCCTACCAGCTCTTTGGCTTGGGCATCAATTTCTTCGATTAGGTTTTCACGAAAAGAAGTAATGCCAACCATGGCAGCTATACCTAAGGAAATGGAGGCAATAAATAAAAATAACTTACCCCGGCTCTTGCGGCTGTCTCGCCAAGCCATTTTCCAGGGCCAGGATTTACTATATCTGGCAGGTTCAATAGTTATTTTCCTATCCACTAACCTCTACTTTCATGCGTGAAATTGATTTCGAGCCTTCTTTTATCTCAATGATCTTACCGCCTTTTAGCTGGATAACCTGATCTGTTTTTTCAGCCAACTCTAAGTCGTGTGTTACCAAAATCAAGGTGGTTCCTTTTTCCCGGTTGATTTCAAAAAGCAAATTTTCCACAGATTGACCCGTTTCTTCGTCCAGGTTCCCCGTTGGCTCATCTGCAAAGAGGATTTTTGGTTCGTTCGAGAATGCACGAGCAATAGCTACACGTTGCTGCTCCCCTCCAGACAGCTGCGAGGGATAATGACTGGTACGATCTCCAAGCCCTACCCGCTCTAATAAACCTTTAGCTACAGGCCGTGCTCCTTTTTTGCCTTGAAGCTCTAACGGAATCATAACGTTCTCCAGTGCCGTCAATGTCGGTATTAATTGGAAATTTTGAAAAATAAAACCGACATCTTTATTTCTAACTTGTGCCATTTCATCTTCACTTAATCGATCTAGCTTGATATTATTAAGCATAATAGACCCACTCGTTGGCCTGTCCAAACCTGCACACAATCCAAGTAAGGTGGTTTTTCCACTACCGGAAGAACCCACGATTGCAACTCTTGATCCTGACGGAACCGAGAGATTGATATTTTCTAGTACTTGAACAATTCTGGTTCCATTTTTAAAGGACTTAGATACAGAAGAAACTTCTAAAATTGATATGTCGTTCAACATGTAAGTTTAAATTTAGACAGTATAACGAAAGGTAAATGCACTTGTTGGGATGCATTTTAAGGTCCATGCTTTCTAAGATTAACATAATTCATTATGCCATTTTCTATAATCAAAAGTATTCGTATACTTTTAGCTTTTCTTTTACTGATAGGTTGTGCTCCTGCCAACAAAGAAAAAACTCAAGAATATCAATCGGGTCAATCAGCAATGGAGGAAACCATAACATCCGAAGATAACCGAAAAGTTATCTTGTTTTTTGGGAATAGCATTACTGCCGGATATCAGTTAGATATGGAACAAGCATTTCCTGCATTGATTCAAAAAAAATTGGACTCCCTTGGCTTTGGCTACACGACGATTAATGCAGGACTAAGTGGAGAAACCTCAGCGGGTGGAAGAAGTAGAATTGATTGGGTACTGAGAACAACCCCCGATATTTTCTTTTTAGAACTGGGAGCTAACGATGGCCTCAGAGGTCTCCCTCTAGAGGAAACCCCAAAAAACCTTCAGGCCATCATCGATAAGGTAAAAGAAGCCAATCCAGAAGTGAAAATTATCATTGCCGGTATGATGGTACCTCCGAATCTTGGAGATGATTATACATCTAAATTTCAGTCAATTTTTCCTGAGTTAGCGCAGGAAAATGATGCGGTTTGTATTCCATTTCTGCTAGATGGCGTGGCGGGCAATCCTGAATTAAACCTTCCTGATGGTATTCACCCTACGGCTAAGGGTCATGAAATTGTTGCCGATATAGTTTGGAATCATTTAGGACCTCTTTTATAATGTTGATCAGTAAAAATTTTCTTATTAGTTATTCATCTCATCATAATTAGCCTAAGAATATCAATAAGCAGAAACAGCATTAAAATCATTCATGATCTAAGTGAGAAAATGAAAATTAGTATGACTATGTTTATGATATACAACTTAGTGATTTTAGGGCAATCGCACTTAAAAATTGAGTGATTTTTCTCTGTATTGACTATTGTAAGCTGCTCACTGGATTTTCTGTGACTTGGGTATTTTATCGGTGTTTCTTTCGATCAATGTGAGCGCCATTTTGCCGATGATACTAAAGTTTTCCGCACGATATCCCTTCGGTTTTTTACTCGCATCTTCTTTAAAAAGGACATCCAGCATCCAGTGAAGGTTGTTTTCTATGCGCCAATGCGCACGAATGTTTGCATTGAAGACCCGCG
>JBCCLN010000103.1:0-13394 GCA_039026865.1 Bacteroidota bacterium
CTCAAAGCCAGATTAGGGCCCAAAGCAGCTAAATGTGCGATGGCTCGTAAAATGGCGATCATCTATTTTCATATGAGGACTAAAAAAGAAGCGTTTAATCCCGAAATAGTTCGGCTAAACCAAACCAAACTTAAAGAAAAACGAAGTAAAAGCCTTGAACAACAACTAGCTGCCCTAAAGAAGGCTGCTTAAGGTGGGTATAAGGTAGGTTAAATGCTTGATTGAGTATCCTAACTAATCGATTGACAATACTGGCGTGCTTACTCCAACCGGGCTCATTTCAATGATCTCACCTTTTATCAATTCAACATTATCCGTAGGTTTCAGAATGCCAACCTCTGCCATTTTATAATACTCATAGACGTCAATTAGTCTTTTAGCTACTTCTACCGCCATAGATTAAACTTTATCTAAAGCTATTGACAAAACTGCTGAATAACAATTAAGGAGCTAAGGGGCTAAAAGCATCACTTATTTGAAGGTTAGTTTGAAAAAACAATGAAATATGGATTTAACAGATCTTCTTTATTGTAATTCAACGGAGTAGCTTCATTTTGTAGCATCACCCTTCCCCCTGCTTCTGTGACAATCACATGGGCGGCTGCAGTATCCCATTCCATGGTAGGTCCAAACCTTGGGTAAAGATCTGCTTCGCCTGAAGCAACCATAAGAAATTTCAATGAGCTTCCTTTTGACACAATCTCAGGGTTATCTAGCTTATCTATGTAATGCTTTGTCTCTTCACTCACATGCGACCTTGAGGCGACTACTTTGAGCCCTGAATCGGATAAGTCCTTTTTTGAAGTAGTTAACTTCACAATTTCCCCAGCTTTGTCCAAATATGCTCCTCGGTTCTTAATTGCCCAATATAAATCTTTTAAGATTGGAGGGTATACTACGCCTAGGATAGGCGTTCCTCCCTTAATTAGAGCTATGTTAACGGTAAATTCTCCGTTTTTCTTGATAAATTCTTTTGTCCCATCTAGTGGATCTACCATCCAAAAGTATTCCCAGTCTTTTCTTTTCTGATAAGTAATATGTTTACCCTCTTCGCTAAGAATAGGTATTTCGGTCTTTAAGAGATAAGAAACAATGGCTTCATGTGCTGCTTTATCTGCCACCGTTAAAGGAGAATTATCCGCTTTAGCTTTTACGGAAAAATCCCCGGACTCGTAAATTTTGATAATTTCAGCTCCCGCTACCAAAGCGGCCTCTTTAGCAGTATCTAAGAGACTTTCCAGGTTAATCATATAATCATCCCGGCGGCAACCGTTTCATTTGTTCCTTCATCTACCAGGATTATGCTACCTGTGATTCTATTTCTCCTGTAAGCATCCACTAAAAGAGGTTTGGTTGTTCGTAACGTGGCTCTACAGATATCATTGGCAGTAATTGCCTTATCCTCTTCGTTTCTGTGAAGTGTACTGATATCCAGTTTATATCTGATATCCTTGATCATTGCTTTCGCTTCAGCAGAAGTATGACGTATGGTATATTTTGTTCTTGGGATCGGACCCTTATAATTGAGCCAGCAAAGCATTACTTCAATGTCCTGTTGGGGTTCAGGTTGGTTATTAGCTCGAACAATCATATCTCCCCGGCTTATATCAATATCATCTTCCAGTGTAATAGTGACGGACATTGGAGCAAAAGCCTCCTCCACCGGGCCATCAAACGTATCAATTGATTTCACTTTAGAGGTGAAACCAGAAGGCAAAACGATGACATCATCTCCAGGTTTATAAATTCCGCCGGCTATTCTTCCCGCATACCCTCTGTAGTCGTGAAACTCATCCGTTTGGGGACGAATGACTGTTTGTACTGGGAATCTACAATCAATATGATTATGGTCACTTCCTATGTGGAGATTTTCTAAGGTATAAAGAAGAGTAGATCCTTCATACCATAACATCTCATTGCTTCGATTCACCACATTGTCACCTTTCAAAGCACTGATTGGAATAAAGCGTACATCTTTGACATCTAGCTTGGAAGAAAAATCTTCAAAGTCTTTTTTTATTCTATTATATCGATCTTCTCTGAAGTCGACAAGATCCATTTTGTTGATACAGATAATAAGATGAGGAATTTGTAGTAAGGAAGCAATGATCGAATGCCTGCATGTTTGCTCCACTACACCGTTTCTAGCGTCAATTAAGATTAACGCAGCATTGGCAGTAGAAGCGCCTGTGACCATATTCCTTGTGTATTGTATATGACCAGGTGTATCAGCAATGATGAATTTTCGTTTTGGTGTAGCAAAATACCTATAGGCAACATCTATAGTGATTCCCTGTTCGCGTTCGTCCTTTAAACCATCGGTTAACAATGCCAGATCTACATCTGTAGCGCCTCTTCGCTCACTAGTTTGCTTTACCTGATCTAACTGATCTTCAAATATTGACTTTGAATCAAAAAGTAATCGGCCTATCAGCGTACTCTTTCCGTCATCAACACTACCTGCTGTTGTGAAACGCAAAAGCTCCATATCTAAGTAGCTATTGGCTGTTGGTTTTATATTCATTTTAGCTTGTTTGTTTAGGGTTTCAATTGTTTGAGTTTTTACTCAGTTTGGTGAAAAATTCAATACTTGTTTTTCTTCGGGAAATTTTAATCTTTCAGCCACCGTAAATTGTATCTTGACTTGGAATAATTAGCTCAACGAAAATTTTATTAACGCTTTCCTAATTTGGGATATAAGTCTGCAAATTTCTCCGTTAGGAAAATTATTCATTGAATGATAGGTTATTTCAAATAGATCAGTTCCATCTCGCCAAACCTCATTTTTTTTAATAAAACCTCTCATGATAATATATGTATATGGTAAATTTTTTAGGTAGATATCAGTCGATGGCCAAAAAAAGTTAAGGATTCACAGATAATTTAGAAGTATCCTTCCTTTTTACGGTCTTCCATTGCAGTTTCTGAACGTTTATCATCGGCTCTGTTTCCTCTTTCTGTTTGCCTGGCTGCTGCTACTTCTTCTACTATTTTTTCCAATGTATCGGCATCCGATTCTAATCCTCCGGTAATGGTGATATCTCCGAGTGTTCTAAACCTCAACTTTTTGTTCATCACTTTTTCGGAATCGTCAATTTGAATAAATTCTGAAACAGGCAGCCAGGTGTTGTTTCTCCAAACCACATCTCTCTGATGTGCAAAATAAAGAGATGGAATAGAAATTCTTTCACGTAAGATGTACTGCCAAACGTCCATCTCAGTCCAATTACTTAGTGGAAACACCCTGAAGTGTTCGCCCAATTGGTGCTTTCCATTAAAAATATTCCATAATTCAGGCCTTTGGTTTTTGGGATCCCATTGACCAAACTCATCTCTATGAGAAAAGAATCGTTCTTTTGCCCTGGCCTTCTCTTCGTCTCTTCTAGCTCCACCAATACAAGCATCGAATTGATTGTCTTCTATAGTATCCAAGAGAGTGATCGTTTGAATGGCATTTCGGCTGGCATTTTTCCCTTTTTCCTCCGTCGCTTTACCATTATCAATAGATTTTTGCACGGAACCAACAATTAGCCTGGCATCTAATTTTGAAACCAAATTATCTCTGAATGCTATCGTTTCTGGGAAATTATGGCCTGTATCTATATGAACGAGAGGAAAAGGAAATTTGGCAGGATAAAATGCTTTTCTTGCCAGGTGAGTAACACATATTGAGTCTTTCCCACCAGAGAACAAGATCGCTGGTTTTTGAAATTGGGCAGCAACTTCTCTAAGTATGTATATTGCTTCGGCTTCTAGCTCATTAAGGTGTGTAAGATTATAATTCTTCATGGTTTTATTCTTGGTTCTATTTCTTCAATTAATTGTTTCAAGCATGCATCTAATGAATTACTTGCGGTGTCTATTTTAATATCCGGAGTTTCCGGAATCTCAAAAGGAGAATTTATGCCAGTAAAGTGCCTGATTTTGCCCTCTCTAGCTTTTTTATACAGTCCTTTTACATCTCGCCGCTCACACACTTCCAGAGGGCAATCTACATGGACCTCAACGAAATCTTCCTTACCAATCAATTTCTTTGCTGATGCTCTATCTGCTTTAAATGGAGAAATGAAGGCTGTAAGCACTATAGTACCAGAGTCTGCAAACAACTTGGCTACTTCAGATATTCTCCTTATGTTTTCCTTCCTGCCTAAGTCGGAAAAGTCCAAATCTTTATTAAGGCCACTTCTTATATTGTCTCCGTCTAGTATATAGGTTTTATAGCCCTTATTAAAAAGATTGTTTTCCAGGGCGTTTGCCAGAGTGGATTTACCTGAGCCCGACAATCCCACAAACCAAACAACAAGCGCATGATGCTGATATTTCTCTATTCTATCTTGTCTCTGAATACTATGAGATTGTGGTATGATGTTTTCATTAAAGTCTGCCATCGATCAATTCTTTAGGTAATAATCCTTTAACATCGTATATAACTGATACTTTTTTTCTTATTGAATGCCAATCCAATTGCAAGAATTCCCGGTGACTTACCGCTAGAATTATTCCTTCGTAGGTATTAGAAAAAGCGGAGATCAATGATATTCCGTATTCTTCCTCCACTTGTTTAGGATCTGCTTGAGGATCATAAATGTCTGCTATGAACCCAAATTGATTCAATTCATCGTAGATATCTATTACTCTTGTATTTCGCGTATCGGGACAGTTTTCTTTAAAAGTAAATCCCATAATGAGTATCCTTACGTCACTATTTAGTTTTTCTTTTTTCCCTAGTAGCTTCACCACTTTATTAGCAACAAAGTGGCCCATATTGTCATTGATTTTTCTACCAGATAATATAACCTCGGGATGGTAACCTACAGATTCGGCTTTTTGAGTCAAATAGAATGGATCTACTCCTATGCAATGTCCACCAACAAGCCCTGGTTTGAAGGGGAGAAAGTTCCATTTCGTACTTGCGGCCTCTAAAACTTCTAAAGTATCAATTTCAAGTTGATCAAAAATTAAAGAAAGTTCATTGACAAAAGCGATGTTAATATCTCGCTGAGCATTCTCTATGACCTTTGCGGCTTCTGCTACTTTTATAGAAGACACTTTATGTGTTCCGGCAGTAATGAAACTTTTGTAAAATGAATCTACTTTTTCTGCTGTTTCAGGCGTACTTCCACTTGTAACTTTAAGAATATTGGTCACCCGATGCGCTCTATCCCCAGGGTTGATTCGTTCCGGAGAATATCCACAGTAAAAGTCTTCGTTAAATTTTAACCTACTCGAATCTTCCAGAATTGGCACACACTCATCTTCTGTGCACCCCGGAAAAACGGTAGATTCGTAAACGATAATATCACCTTTTTTGAGTAAGCCACCAATCATTTTTGATGCCTCTTTAAGAGCTTGAAGATTTGGGTTCTTAAACGCATCTATGGGGGTTGGTACAGTAACTATATAAAAATTGCACTCATCAAGATCTTCGGAATTGGAGGTATAGCGAAGCTGAGTACATTTTTTTAATTCTTCCTGTTCAACTTCTTGTGTTTTGTCAATGCCGCTTTTCAGTTCTGATACTCTTTGAAAATCAATATCAAAGCCAATTGTTAAGTGATTCTTACCACTCTCTACCGCTAGTGGCAAACCAACGTAACCCAGACCTATAATACCTACATAATATTCCATAAACCGTTAAATCGAGGCCAAAAATAGACGAAAATATTAACCGAGTACTTTTTTCTGGAAATATTCAAGGGTAGGTTTCAAACCTTCAATTCGGGAGTATTTTGGTTCCCATCCTAAAATCTCTTTTGCCAAGGATATGTCAGGTTTTCGTTGCTTCGGATCATCTTTTGGAAGTTCCTTGTAGATGATCTTGGATTTAGAGCCCGTAATTTTTATAATCTCTTCTCCAAATTCTTTAATAGTGATTTCCTGGGGATTGCCTATGTTCATAGGATGGGTGTAGTTGCTAAGTAGTAATCTATAAATTCCTTCTATCAGATCATCTACGTAAGTAAAAGATCTTGTTTGGCTCCCATCACCAAACGCAGTTAAATCTTCTCCCTTCAAAGCCTGAGATATAAAAGTAGGCAATACTCTTCCATCATTCAACCGCATTCTGGGTCCAAACGTATTGAAAATTCTAACTATGCGCGTTTCCATTTTGTGGAAAGTGTGGTAAGCCATTGTCAAAGCCTCCTGGAATCTTTTTGCCTCATCATAAACTCCTCTTGGGCCTACTGGATTAACGTTTCCCCAGTAGTCTTCTTTCTGTGGATGTACCAAAGGATCTCCATAAACCTCTGAAGTAGATGCAATCAACATACTTGCTCCTTTGTCCTTAGCCAATCCTAAACAATTTAACGTACCCAAAGACCCAACCTTCATGGTTTGTATCGGCATTTTTAAATAATCGATAGGGCTGGCGGGAGAAGCAAAATGCATCACGTGTTCCAAATCACCAGGAACATGAACATACTTAGAAACATCATGATGATGAAACTCAAATTCCCGTAATCCTATTAGATGCTCGATGTTGGTAATATCTCCGGTCAGTAGGTTATCCATAGCAACCACATGATAACCTTCCTTAAGAAACCGTTCGCATAGATGAGAACCAAGGAATCCAGCTCCTCCGGTAATCAAGACCTTTTTCTTCTTCATTTTAAAAGTTGATTTCTGTTTCTGACAAATTTTTTAACTGTCGGTCTCTATTGGAAAGTATGATTTCGGATTCTGTTCCTATCCATGAAATATTCAGGTGTGGATCATCGTAAGCAATGCCTGAGTCATGTGCTGAAGAATATACCTCATCTACCTGGTAAATTAACTTGGCGTAATCAGATAAAACCTGAAAACCATGCGCAAATCCTTTAGGTACGTAAAGTAACTTTTTATTTTCATCAGATAAACGAACGACAATATGTTGCTTAAAGGTGGGTGAATTCTTTCTTAGATCTACTGCCACATCTAATAGTTCTCCTTGTATGCAATTGATAAGTTTGGCCTGTGCTTTAGGCTGTAATTGAAAATGAAGTCCTCTCAGAACGCCCCTTACTGAACCTGATTGATTTAATTGTTTAGGAGTAAAATTGAGGCCCGTAATTGCTTCAAATTTTTCTGCGTTGAACCCCTCATAGAAAAATCCTCGTTTATCCTCGAAAACATCCGGTTCCAAAACCCAACAATCTTTTAACGCTGTTTCCTGGCCTTTCATTTGCTAACTAAAATGGTCTTTAAATATTCTCCATAACCACTTTTTTCCAGTGGTTTAGCTAATTTTTCTAGCTGTTCCGCATCTATAAAGCCCATTTTATAGGCAATCTCCTCTATACATCCTATTTTAAGACCTTGTCTTTCTTCGATTACTTCCACAAAATTTCCTGCTTGTATAAGCGATGCAAAAGTGCCAGTATCCAACCATGCTGTGCCTCTATCAAAAACCTGGACGCTTAATCTTTGATTTTTGAGGTATTGATTGTTTACATCCGTGATTTCTAACTCTCCTCTAGGACTTGGCTCAATATTTTTAGCGATTTGAACCACTTCATTGTCATAATAATAAAGCCCTGGAACAGCATAATTAGACTTTGGATGTTGAGGTTTTTCCTCTATTGAAACCACTTTTTTATTTTCATCGAATTCCACAACACCATACCTCTGCGGATCATGAACATGATAGGCAAACACTATCCCGCCATCCGGATCAACACATGATTGTAGTTTTTTAGAAAGGCCAGAAGCATAGAAAACATTATCTCCTAAAATCAGTGCCACGCTGTCATTTTCAATAAATGTCTCACCTATTATAAATGCTTGAGCAAGCCCATTTGGATGATCCTGTATCTGATAGGAAAAACAACATCCTAAAGAAGATCCATCACCCAGCAAGCTTTTGAACAAAGACATGTCCCGAGGCGTGCTGATGATTAAAATATCCCTTATCCCCGAAAGCATTAAGGTAGATAATGGATAATAAATCATGGGTTTATCATAAACCGGTAAGATTTGTTTGCTTATCGCATAAGTGAGAGGGTGCAGTCTTGTTCCAGACCCTCCGGCCAAAATGATACCCTTCATTTTTTATCTATTGGTATAATGCTTCTCATAATAATTAAGGTAATCGCCTGACGTAACATCCTCCAACCATTTTTCATTATCGAAATACCAATCAATGGTCCGTTGAAGGCCTTCCTCAAATAGCAAAGAGGGCTTCCAGCCTAATTCATTTTGCAATTTAGTTGCATCGATGGCATATCTCAGATCATGTCCTGCTCTGTCTTTGACGAAAGTGATCAAACTTCTGGATGTGCCGGGAGTATTGCCGATTTTTTTATCCATCAAATCACACAGTAAATGAACAAGGTCTATATTTTTCCACTCATTGAATCCACCAATATTATAGGTTTCTGCGTTTCTTCCTTTCTCGAAGATCAAATGAATAGCCCTGGCATGGTCCTCTACATAAAGCCAATCTCGAATATTCTCACCTTTGCCATAAACCGGAAGCGTCTTTTTATTCCTGATATTATGGATCATTAATGGAATCAACTTCTCGGGAAAATGATTGGGCCCATAATTGTTTGAACAATTAGAGACTACAAATGGCAGCTCATAGGTATTGCCATAGGCACGAACAAAGTGATCCGAAGCAGCTTTGGAAGCAGAATACGGAGACTTTGGGTCATAAGGCGTAGATTCTGTAAACCATCCATCCACTTCTAATGAGCCATACACCTCATCGGTTGAAACATGATAGAACCTTTTATTCCTGGTATCTTTCCAAAATTCCTTAGCAACATTTAACAGAGTGACGGTCCCAATAACATTGGCTTCCAGAAATGCCATTGGGTTGGTTATAGACCTATCTACATGTGACTCTGCTGCCAAGTGTATTACACCCTCAAAATCATGTTTTTCGAAAAGCCTGTTTAGAAGATCAACGTCGCAAATATCTCCTTTAACAAATTCATAATTTGAATCTCTTTCAACATCTGTCAAATTCTCCAGGTTACCAGCGTAGGTCAGTTTATCCAGGGTTACTACATAATAATCACCAGATTTAACAAGCCTTCTCACCACATGTGATCCGATAAATCCTGCACCTCCGGTAATTAATAGCTCTTTCATGTGTATATAAATCTATTTTCAATTGCACACATGTAATTCTCGATAAACCACACCGGCGGACCGTTTCATTTGACGGTTGGTATAAATTCGCCTTCGAATCTTTATGCTCATTTCATGTATGTTACAGGTTTTAAAAGGCCACATCGGTCTGCAGAAGCGATAATTCTATTAAAAATGCATTCATTATCTACACTAAGCTTTGGTTGATATAAATCTGTCGCTGAGTGATTCGGGTTTCAATTTTTTAATGCTCATTTAATTTCATTTGACCTTATAATATTCTTTGTACCAATCAATGAACTTGCCCACTCCCTCTCTCACTGATGTTGATGGCTTGTACGCTATTTTTTGTTCCAAATCAGATACCTCCGCAAAAGTTTCAGGGACATCCCCGGTTTGCAGTGGCATAAAATTCTTTTCTGCCTGCTTGCCTAATTTTTCTTCAATTGCCGTTATGTAATCCATCAACTCTACGGGTGAGTTATTTCCGATATTAAAAAGTTGATAAGGGGCAAAACTAGAAGCAGGATTTGGATTGGCAGCATCCCAGTTTTCATTTTTAGTAGGGGGAGTAGTCATAAGGCGATACATTCCTTCTACAATGTCATCTATGTAAGTAAAATCACGTTTCATATTACCATGATTAAAAACATTGATTGGCTGATTTTTTATGATTGCATCAGTAAATAAAAAAAGGGCCATATCAGGTCTGCCCCATGGACCGTAAACGGTAAAAAATCTTAAACCTGTAACTGGGATATTAAAGTTTGCTGCATATGTATGTGCCATCAATTCATTTGATTTTTTTGTAGCTGCGTAAAGAGACAGTGGATGATCAACTGTATCTCCGACTTTGAATGGCATGGATGTATTGGCACCATAAACAGAACTTGAAGAAGCATAAAGAAGATGTTCTACCTGGTAGTGTCTGCTTGCTTCCAGCACATTCAAAAACCCAGTAATATTTGCGTTGACGTATGCCTGGGGATTTGTGAGTGAATAACGAACACCTGCTTGAGCGGCGAGATGAATTACAATCTTTATGATATTTCTCTCGAAGATTTCAGCTAGAAGGTCATATACTTCCAGTTTCTGATGAAAAAAAACAAACCCTGGATATTCCTTTAAAATTGACAGCCTATTATGCTTTAAGGATACATTATAATAATCATTTAATGAATCAACACCAACGACGTTGTAACCTTCTTTCAACAGTCTTTTAGAAAGATGAAATCCAATAAATCCGGCTGACCCAGTAACTAAGATTGGGTGATCTTTATCCAAAATTTAAATTTTATACAATGCTAAGTGTTTTACTTTTTGATCACAAGGCGGACATTTTTTTTGCTTTTATTTTTACTTAATGACGCGACTTGTTTATCTAATTAAAAAAGATTTCGAAATTGATTGGAGACAACAAAGCCCCTTTACAGGAATAGTACTTTTTCTTTCCAGCACTATTTTCATTTCATATATGGCTTTTGGTGGATTTATTTCGGATGAGGTTTGGAATGCATTATTCTGGATAATACTACTTTTTACGTCCGTTAACGCCATTTCTAAAAGTTTTTCTCAAGAGGAGAGGAGGTGTCATTACTATTTTTTCCTCTGCAAGCCACCGGAAATTCTGCTGAGCAAATTGATCTATTCCGTTATTTATTTATTAGTTATTGCTGCTATTTCTTTTATCATCTACATCATTTTACTGGGCATGCCTTCCTTTGATTTTAGCCTTTATATCATCAATCTTGTCCTTGGCTGTATAGGGTTAAGCTCCACTTTTACCATGATTTCTGCAATTTCGATGAGGGCCTCAAACCGATCCGTTTTGATGGTTGTGTTAGGATTTCCTATCGTTATTCCGGTACTCGTTTTAGCCATAAGTAATGCCAAAAAAATAATAAATGGATTTATCTGGATGCAAATCCAAGGCAATGTTCTTTCATTACTCTCAATAGATGTAATTATTATTGTACTCTCGTTTGTATTGTTTCCTTTTACCTGGAAGTCTTGATGGGATATTTGTTGAAAACTGAGTGGTGGAAATGGTTGTGTATGGTAATGATCTTGTATACAATAGTTGCTGGATTGTTGATGCCTGTTCCTCGTCTCCCCATTCTGAATGAAACGATTAGGGTGCTCCACTTTCATGTTCCTATGTGGTTTGGAATGATTTTTCTCTTTACCGGTTCATTAGTTTATGCTATTAGATATCTTAAGACAGGAGATAACCGGTTTGATATCTACAGTTATCAGCTAGCGAACGTAGGGATTGTTTTTGGAGTTTTAGGATTATTATCAGGGATGATTTGGGCAAACTATACCTGGGGGGAACCGTGGAGTAACGACCCACAACAAAATGCATCGGCCGTTTCTATGCTCATTTATTTTGCCTATTTCGTTCTACGAGGATCTGTCCAAGATGAACAACAAAAAAATAGAATTTCAGCCGTTTACAATATTTTCGCTTTTTCATTAATGGTGCCGCTTTTGTTCATTCTTCCCAGACTATCAGACAGTCTGCACCCAGGGAGTGGAGGAAATCCAGGATTTAATGCTTACGATCTAGACAGTAATCTTCGTAAGGTATTCTATGTGGCTATTGTTGGTTGGTCTCTTTTAGGCTATTGGTTTGGAACGATTGCCGTTCGACAATCGCTCATCAAACAGCGCATTGACGATGAATAAATTCTTCATGTTTAAAATTTTGTTACTATTGGGGACCAGTGCTTGTGCACAAGTAGAAATGGCAGATGACTTCAGAGGAGAAGGCAAGATATACGTGGTAATCGCTATTTTTCTGCTAATAATTATAGGCTTTTTTGTTTTGCTTTTCAAACTGGATAGGAGAACAAAACGTTTAGAAAGGGAGACAAAGAACAATGAAAATTAAGCGTATTATTTCTATTATTGCCATTGCCGTTGCCATTGCAATGGTAGTATCGATGACCGGTGATGCCAGTTCTTACGTAACATTTAAAGAAGCAAAAGAACTTTCTGAAAAAGGTTTTCAAAAAAGCATCCATGTGGTAGGGGAGTTACCCAAGACACTAGGTGGTGAAGTAATAGGAGTTGAAGAGAGTCCGGACAAATTATCATTTAAGTTCGAAATGATTGATGAAAATGGATTTCATCAAAAAGTACTATACGCGAACCCTATACCTACAGATTTTACTCGTTCGGAAAAGGTGGTAATTGTGGGCACCTATAACGGCGACAATTTTATTGCTGAAAAAATCCTGTTAAAGTGCCCTTCGAAATATCAAGAAGATCCAAAATTCAAAAGCTGACATACACAAAACAATGAATAAAAACCTCAGGAATTCGAGAAAAGAATTAGTAGAAAGATTAACATCACGCAAACATAAATCTCTTGTTTGTATTATGTTTTGAAGCACTTAATAAAGCCTTGAAAGACCTTAAGACTACGTTCTACTTATTTATTGATTTTACTTTGAAAAGAATGTTGATTATGAAATGAGTATAAAGATTTGAAAGAGAATGTATACACCACCGCCAGATAAAATGGTTCGCTGGTGCGGTCTAATCGTAAATTCCATATGTGCAATTGAAAACAAATCACATATACGAAACGAAACATAAACTTAGAATCTTTAGCACACCAACTGAGGAAAAATAAGCTTATGGAAATTCCAAGTAGCCATTGGAATTAAAATTATATAATGAAAAGAGAATAGTTGTTTCAGAGAAAAATTGTTTTAAGCACTTTATCTAATGATACATTATTTCGAGGGGCAGATCGGACATATTTTCGTAATTACTGCGTTTATCACAGGAATTTTATCTACCTACGCTTTTTTTAGAGGAAAAAATAATGATGCTTCATGGGCATCTTTTGGAAGCAAAGTTTTCTATCTTCATTCTTTAGCTGTTATTGGTGTTATTGGTGTTCTCTTTTATTTAATCACCAATCACTATTTTGAGTATCATTACGTTTTTAGTCATAGCTCCAAAATTCTTCCAGCATATTATCAGATTTCATGTTTTTGGGAAGGGCAAGAAGGTTCTTTTTTACTTTGGATGTTTTGGAATGCAATGTTGGGAATCGTCTTAATCAATACAAATAAGTTTTGGAAGGCTCCTGTGATGTTGATAATGTCTTTTACTCAGGTATTCTTGTCATCCATGATTCTTGGTATAGTGATCTTCGACTTAAAAATAGGAAGCTCTCCATTTATGCTTCTCAGAGATGTAATTGATGCTCCTATTTTCAAAACAAATCCAAACTTTATCCCTGAAGATGGAAATGGGTTAAATCCATTACTTCAAAACTATTGGATGGTGATTCACCCTCCTAC
>JBCCLN010000104.1:0-13364 GCA_039026865.1 Bacteroidota bacterium
AAGTGATCATGTTTTTGGACATGATTACCGCAGGCGCAAAGCCAGATTAGGGCCCAAAGCAGCTAAATGTGCGATGGCTCGTAAAATGGCGATCATCTATTTTCATATGATGACTAAAAAAGAAGCGTTTAATCCCGAAATATTTCGGCTAAACCAAACCAAATTTAAAGAAAAACGAATTAAACGCCTTGAACAACAACTGGCTGCCCTAAAGAAGGCTGCTTAAGGTGTGTATAAGGTAGGTTAAAACCATCAAGACTTGAAATAGCTTTTAGCCGTGGAATAGCCATAAAGTTAAAAAAAGGGCTTTTCTACGCATTTCTGGCTCTCCTAAGAGCGTCGCCTTGTTTTTCGTAGTCTCTAGTTAATTCTTACCGGTCTTTTCTAATTGGTTTGAAAGAAAGTTCGAACTCACAAGGGAGGAAGAAAATATCATCCTTTTTGAGATATCTAAATTCATTGATTATCAACACCTTGCATATTATTTAACGCTAAATTTCGTTAAAAAATAACTGGCACAACGGATCAATAAAATTAACCGATTCATTTTTGTGTCTATGAAATAAATTTTTTAACTAATTAATTTTCTAATGAAAAAATTCACACAAAACTTACTAATGCTTATTACTACCACACTTTTAATATTTACAAGTTGTGGAGTTAAGGATAATCTTGAGGAGATTGTCGTTGATCTTACCGATCCCGGAATTGAGGATAGATTCGATGCCAGACTGAACAACAACTCCATGGATTCACTGAATTCTACGGTTTTCCTATCAGATATTGAAGACGATACAATAAATGTCCTTTTGAGTTTTACATCTTCAGATGATAATATGAATCGAGTGTATATCACGAGAGACATTCAAGGGCAGGGTGCAGAAGCTATTGACGCAAGTGATGAATTTGGGATAAAGGACAAAGGTGATGGTTCTATTGATCTAAGTGGAGACCTCAGAAGTGAATTCAATTTTGAGTTTGCCTTTCCTTCAGCAGGACTTTCTGATTTAGAAGGGACCATTATTTATACATTCTGGGCAACTTCCAAAAAGGGAGACTTTAGGGATGTAAGTGATGATTTATTAGTCGGTCCTGCAATCCTTACTATCGATTTAAGTGGAACCAATCCAGCAAAAATTTTGAATGAATATACAGATATGATCAAGCTGGAGGCACCCCTTGCAGATGGTAGTTCTGAAACCTTCGTATCTACTCTCGATGGACAAGTTTATGAAATCAATCAGGGTGAAGAGTTTGCATCATTTTGGGATTTTGGGTTTTATTATTTGATGAACACTGGGGTATCGTTAGCATCTACGGTTGCTTATCCGGAACTCTTTGCAGACCCTAATGGTGATTCTGATCCGGTTACCGTAAATCAATTTCTTGATATAGAAGCAACCGAGGTTAATGATTGCTTTTTCCAATTAGCTCCTGATGGAACTGATTTTGATTCGTTCACTACTGCTAATGATCTAACATTCGATATTTCGGAGAATGACGAGCAGGAAATTAATGAATTAGAGATCGGAGATGTAGTATACTTACTTGATCAATATGGTAAAAAAGGAGTTTTGAAAATAACGGATCTTTTTGAAAGCTTCGGTTCTGATGGTTTTGTAGAATTTGAAATGAAAGTTGAACGATAGGAACAATTAAAATTAAATAAAAAAAGCCTCTGTCTTTTCTTTCATTCAGAGGCTTTTTTATTTTCCGATTATCTATTCATCTCCACCCAAAAATACCATTACATAATAAAGTAAAGTAGCCAACGCACCTAGAGCAGCCACTAAATAAGTTTGAGCTGCTGTGTTTAAAGCATCTTTAGCCATATCATGTTCCCTGCCATTAACAATGTTTCGATCGCTTATCCAAGCAAGCGCGCGCTTACTCGCATCATATTCTACCGGTAGGGTTACAAAAGCAAAAAGTGTAAACACAGAATAACACCCAATGATAATCAATAATGCCGTTTGTGGGTTGATTAATCCGGGCAGTGCAAATGCTCCTAAGAACATCGCAATAAACATAAAGTTGATGACCCTTGCACTCACATTCTGGATTGGCACCATTGCAGATCTAAATTCCAACCACCTATATGCTTTATCATGTTGCAATGCATGTCCACATTCGTGAGCTGCTACAGCGGCAGCAGCGGCAGATCTACCATCATAAACATCTGGACTTAGGTTGACCGTTTTATTAGCCGGATTGTAATGATCTGTTAGTTTTCCAGGAACAGATATAACAGACACGTCATAAATCCCATTGTCTCTAAGCATCAATTCAGCAATTTCACTACCTGATAATCCCGAGCCTAGGGTTTCTTTTGAATATTTCTTAAACTTATTTTTAAGTCGACTGCTAACCACCCAGCTAGCAATCATAAAACCAACAATAATTATTATAAGCATCTAATTAACTTTTAATAAAACTCAATTTGTCTTAATACAAATACGATACCATGGCCCAGCATGTTGTCACTTTTAATGAACTCCTAAGCACGGACTGCCATTTAGTCAGTTTGGTTCTCTCCGCCTGAGCAAAGCTGATAGAAGAAGAGCAATTGTGCCGAATATGGTTGTGGATACAATTTGTGAAGTGTGTAATAGCGTCGCAAAAAACAGTCCTGTAGTCCTATCAATGCCGTAGAGGAATAACATTCCGGCCACCATTCCATGGTAGGTGCCAAAACCGCTTTGTACGGGTATAGATAGTGCTATTCCTCCCGTAACCAACAGCATAAAGCCTGCTCTTAAACCTAAGTATGAGGTTTCTGGTAAGGAAAAAACTACCACATAAGACATTAAATAATAAATCGACCAAATAATTGTGGTAGAAACAATAAAACCTGAAACATTTTTGATTTTTCCAAGGGATAGGAACCCATCAACAAAGCTGCTTATTACTTCCAAAAATCTACCCTTTAGTAAATTTCTCTTTTTTATTACAATAATAGATGTACCAACGCCCAATACGGCTACGCCCAAAAGGATATACAATACATATGAGGGTAAGTTTAATTCAGAAAATGCTTCAAACAAAAAAGAAGTTATTCTTTCATATTCGAGAATGAAGCTAATGAGAATTAACATAATTAACGTAAATAAATCCATAATTCTCTCTGCAACAACACTTCCAAAACTATGAGTCATGCTTACTTGATCATTTCTATTTAGCACCCCACATCTTGATATTTCTCCTAATCTTGGAATAGCTAAGTTTGCTAAGTAACCTATCATTACTGCCAGGGTGGTCCTGGATGTTTTCAGTTTATATCCAAGCGGTTCTAACAAGATATTCCACCGATAGGCCCTGGCAAAAAAAGCAATAATTGAAAGTATGATCGATGCAAAAACCCAAATCAAGTTTACGGTTTGGGCTTTCTTCCAAAACTCAATCCAATCTATATTCTTGAAAACTAAGTAGAGAAGTATTCCGGCTAGAAGTATACTTATCAATACCTTCAGTGCGCCGAAAATTCTTTTTGACATGTTGTTTACTATACAGTTAGGCGGTTTTTTTCATCTGGAAATATGACAATTGGGTTATGGGTTTTTGCTTCTGCTAAATCTATAGTGCAATATGAAATAATAATTATAATGTCTCCAACTTGAACTTTCCTTGCGGCGGGACCATTCAAACAAATTTGGCCAGAACTTTGCTCACCTTTGATTACATAAGTCTCTAGGCGTTCGCCGTTATTAATATTCACAATCTGAACTTTTTCATTCTCCACTAAAGAAGCCGCTTCCATCAGGTCTTCATCAACCGTAATAGACCCGACATAATGTAATTCCGATTCGGTGATTTTCACTCGATGGATTTTTGACTTTAATACCTCGATCAACATCCCTGAATTATTTGGACCGCAAATATAAATTATCAATTAATCTTATTCCCTCTACATAACCAGCCACACAAACTGCAAGTTCACCGAGCCCTTCCTGGGATGTGACTGTTTTGAGATCTGTGGGATTTACTGCTTCTAAATATTCAATTTCCAACCCATTGATCGAATCGTAATAATGTGTCGCTTCACTTAATAAAGCTTCAATAATAACACCCTTCCTAAGGCCCTTTTTGATAAGGTCTAAACCGTTATAGAGCGCAGAGGCAGTTTCAAGCCCATTCTTTGAAAGCCTTCTATTTCTGGAAGACATGGCTAGACCATTGGGTTCACGAACAGTATCAATTCCAATAATTTCTACGGGGAAGTTAAGATCGGCACACATACGTTTAATCAGAAGATATTGCTGAAGGTCTTTTAAACCAAAATAAGCACAATCAGGATTGATGATATGAAATAACTTCCCTAATACCATACCTACACCTTTAAAATGGCCTTTCCTAAATTTCCCTTCCATTCTTTTAGATAGATTGCCGAAATCTATTGAAACGAGGGGTTCATTTGGATATAGCTGCTCGTCAGTAGGTGTGAAAAGATAGTCTACATTTAAAGCGTCCAATTTTTTAATGTCTCTCTTCAAATCTTTAGGATAAGTGGCCAAATCTTCAGCATCATTAAACTGAGCGGGATTTACAAAAATACTTACCACTGAAATCTGATTTTCTCGAACACACTTTTTTACCAACTCCAAATGGCCATCATGCAAGGCACCCATCGTAGGTACGAAACCGACTTTTTCATCTTTTAATTGGTGTTGTTTAAGAAAGTTGCGCAACCGAGTAGGCGCGCTGACATTGAGCATACTTAAGAGATTTTAACTGGCTAACTTATTGAAAGCGTTGATAATAATTCAAAAAAAGAGTAAATTTGTGCACATTTTTTACAGTCCTGTCAAAATAAAACAATCAAAATGTTTATGGAAAATATAAGAATCCTCTATGTGGCCAGCGAAATCAATCCATTTCTTAAAACCACAGAGGTAGCGGAATTTGTGAGGAGGCTACCTCAAGCAATGCAAGATAGAGGCATGGAAATAAGGATCTTGGTGCCAAGATTTGGTCTTATTAATGAGAGAAAGAATCGATTGCATGAAGTAGTTAGGCTCTCAGGAATTAACATAGCCGTCGGTGATGAAGAAAAACCGCTTGTGATCAAAGTTGCTTCTATACTTAATGCAAAACTTCAGGTTTATTTTATAGATAATGAAGATTATTTCTACAGGAAGTCAGTCTTTTTTGACAAAGAAGATAACTTTTTTGAGGATAATGATGAGCGTGCAATATTTTTCTGTAAGGGCGTCCTCGAAACAGTAAAAAAACTTGGTTGGTCACCAGATATTATACATTGTAACGACTGGATGACTAGTCTGATACCTCTTTACACAAAAACCACTTACAAGAATGATCCAATTTATAAGGATGCAAAAACAGTTTTTTCTATATACAATAACAGATTTGCCCATAAATTTGGTGATGACCTGATTGAAAAAGTGAAGATGATCGATATTGATGATGATATGTTAGATCCATTAAAGACTGCTGATTATGATGGTTTTGTGAAATTAGGCATGCAATACGCAGATGCGGTTATCAATGCAAATGAAGAAAATACCGAAAGTTTTGACCGACTGATTGCGGATCTTTCTGGTGATAGAAAAACACACACTATTGAGAATAGTGAAAACTTTGAAGAGTCGTACTATAACTTATATAATGAACTTATTGGATAGAATACGAACTATCTTCAAAAAAGTAAAACCGGGTATCATCCTAGCGATCCCGGTTTTTTTAGGCTGTGAAACCTCTGAAGATATTGGAATTGAATATGATTTAGATTTAAATGCGAACGTAAAGTTTATAGAATTTGCACTTCCATCGACTAATATCTATGTTGACAGCCTTAGAACCGATGGGGAAAATCGAGTAATTGTTGGAAACTACAATGACGATATTGGAGGCGAGATTGCTACCGAAGCATATTTTCAGTTTTCTTACGAGAGTGGCCCATTACCAAGAGCGGTCTCAACAGACAATGAACCAGATCCTGTAGATACGTTACACCTTGACTCAATAGTTCTTTTGCTGGAAACGCAGGCCACGGTTCCTTTTACGGGAACAATAAATCAGGATTTAATGGTATTCACTTTGACAGACTCACTGATCAGTAGTGCGATTTATCTCTCTAGTTTGCAACTAGATAGGGATGAAGAGATAGGTTCCTTTACAAGAGATGTGAACGTCTTATCGGATACAATCTATAGGTTTCGATTGTCCGATTCATTTTCCAACGATTTTTTTAATTTGATTGGCGATATCACAGAAGATCCCGATCAGTCAGTCTCTAGCAGTACGTTTAAGTCATTAGGACTTATCTCATCTGTTGATTCGGAAGGTTTCGTTTCATTCGATCTCGCAAGTGATACTTCAAAGATTTACGTCTATTCATCACCTGTTGAGTTGAATTCAGGACAAGAAGACACGACGTATATTACTTCTTTTCGTTTGACTAGTAAAAATTACAGTTATATAAACCGTGATAATGCAACATTTGGATTGTTGGAAGATGGAGCCGAGATTAATCTTTTGGATGGCAACACGGTTATCGATCCCCTTTATGGCATTTCTACCAAAATTTCTCTTGCGGAACTCATCCCTTTTTTCGATCAAAACAACAGAATAATTATCAATAATGCTACCTTAAATTTTATTCATAAAAATCAAATCGAACGCGATACGCTAGAAAGCTTCTATTCCTTCTACTTCAAAAACGGAAGTTTCAATGGTCCTGGCTTGATCACTGATCCATTTTCTAGCCTTATAATGAGTGATAATGCTTTCCTTGGCGGACAAAATCTTCCTGCAATAAGTGCTTTCAATGAGGATAAAGACGAACTCATAACAAACACTACACTTTTTTTTCAAACCCTTTATACAGATTATATTGAAGACTCAGAAACGAGCGATCTTTTGATCCGTGATGAATCATCTAATGCGGTTTCACTTGTCGATTTAATCACACTTAGTAGTTTAGACGTTAGCCTGCAAAGGTCCATATTTGGGCCAGATGACATAAGGTTAAGAATCTATTACACAGAAGTAGATTAAAGCGTATGTGTGGAATTATCGGTTACTTGGGACCTAAAGAAGCTTATCCCATTTTGCTCAAAGGCTTAAAAAGGTTAGAGTATAGAGGATATGATAGTGCTGGAGTGGCTTTGCTTGAAAAGAACAATCTACGTTTCATAAAAAAACAAGGCAAAGTATCCGAACTCGAAACTTTCGCTCGGGACAAAAGTCTGAGTGCAACTGTCGGTATTGGTCATACTAGATGGGCGACACACGGAGTGCCCAGCGACGAAAATGCTCATCCTCACGTATCCAATAACGGAAGATGGGCAATAATACATAATGGGATCATTGAAAATTATGATGTTCTTAAGAAAGATCTTCAGAATAGAGGTTATATGTTCTCCAGTGATACAGATACAGAAGTACTAGTCAATCTCATTGAAGACGTTCAGAAAAGTGAAGATGTATCTATAAGCGATGCGGTGAGGATTGCCCTTTCAAAAGTAATTGGAGCTTATGCTATCGCCGTTATTTGTTCTGATGATCCTGAAAAAATTGTAACTGCCAAGAAAGGCAGCCCACTAGTTATAGGGCTTGGGAATAAAGCGTTTTTTATCGCCTCGGATGCGACTCCAATTGTAGAACACACAAATGAAGTGATCTATCTAAATGATGGTGAGATTGCGGTCATTACCAGAGATGGTTATGAGATAAAAGATTTAAGAGATACGCCTCAAACTCCCTACGTACAAATCCTGGAATTAGCGCTTGAAGAGCTGGAAAAAGGAGGATATGAGCACTTTATGCTAAAAGAAATATTCGAGCAGCCAAAGTCCATAGCTGATTGCATGAGGGGTAGACTAAACATTGAATCCGGAACCCTTACCTTAGGTGGAATTCGTAACTACGCAAAGGCTTTAGTCAATGCAGATAGAATAATCATCGTAGCTTGTGGTACGTCATGGCATGCAGGATTAGTTGCTGAATATGTCTTCGAGGAGCTGTGCCGGATACCGGTAGAGGTAGAATACGCCTCAGAATTTAGGTATCGAAACCCAGTGATTAAGGAAGGAGATATCCTAATTGCTATATCTCAGTCAGGAGAAACTGCGGATACACTTGCAGCAATTGAGCTCGCTAAATCCAAAGGAGCAATTGTATTAGGGGTAGTTAATGTTGTAGGATCTTCAATATCTCGGATAACTCATGAGGGAGCTTATCTGCATGCCGGACCTGAAATAGGTGTAGCGTCTACCAAAGCCTTTACTGCCCAATTAACCGTTCTTTATATGATCGCTCTTCGAATAGCGAATCAAAAGGGAGCTATTACTGAAGATAAATACTATGAACTATTAACAGACCTAAGCAGAATACCAAAAAAGGTAGGAGCTGCGCTCAAGTCTAATCAGAAGGTTGAGGAGATTTCTGAGTTATTTAAAGAAGCTCCCAATTTCCTCTATTTGGGGAGAGGGTATAACTTTCCTGTTGCCCTGGAAGGAGCACTTAAACTGAAAGAAATCTCATATATCCATGCTGAAGGATATCCCGCTGCTGAAATGAAGCATGGCCCTATAGCGCTCATAGATGAAAAAATGCCCGTCGTATTTATCGCAACAAAAGACAGCAGTTACGAAAAAATCGTCTCTAATATTCAAGAAGTTAAGGCGAGAAAAGGTGTAGTGATAGCCATTGTAACAGAAGGTGACCTAGTTATCCCTAAATTGGCCAATTTCACTATTGAGATTCCATCTACTCATGAATCTTTGATGCCCTTAATAGCGGTGATTCCACTGCAGCTTTTAAGCTATCACATAGCAGTAAGGAGAGGAGCAAATGTAGATCAGCCCAGAAATCTAGCTAAGTCTGTAACAGTAGAGTAGATTTTTTACATTTTGATACTTTAGTAGTCAGATTAAGCATAAATATGAAATAGGCATTAAAAATTGAGACCCTAATTGCTCGGTAAACTGATTTTATCCTAACCAAATGGGAATAGATAAAATTAATTCGCCGATGCGGTTTATTAGAAATGACAATGTAACCATTAAAAATAGAAGATATACACATGAAAGAAATCATCCATTCAGAAAAAGCACCAGCTCCCCTTGGTCCTTATTCCCAAGCAGTAAAAGCAGCTAACACCCTTTACATTTCGGGTCAAATCCCAATTGATCAAGAAACAGGAAAACTTGTAGATACTAGCATAGAGGATGAAACAGAACAAGTAATGAAAAATATCCAAAATATTCTTGAAGAAGCAGCTTTAGATTTTAGCAATGTCGTGAAATGTTCCATTTTTGTGAGCGATATGAATAATTTTAGCAGAGTAAATGCCATCTATGGAAAATATTTTCAGGGTAATCCACCTGCAAGAGAAACGGTAGAAGTTAGTGGTTTACCTAAAGATGTAAATATAGAGATTTCTTGTATCGCAGTTTTTTAAGATTGTACTGTAAAAGCAATTCCATCTATCTTCTGATTTCTATTTTTGAGCTCTTGATAATTCATGAGCATGAACAACAATAACGTACGGGTAAGATTTGCCCCAAGCCCCACAGGAGCACTGCATATAGGTGGTGTAAGAACGGCATTATTCAACTATTTATTTGCAAGGAAGAATAAAGGAAAATTCATCCTTAGAATAGAAGATACTGATCAAAGCAGATATGTTAAGGGAGCCGAACAATATATAAAAAAAGCACTAAAATGGTGCGGAATCACTTTTGATGAGGATCCCGATCAAGGCGGACCATTTGGACCTTATAAGCAATCTGAAAGAAAGGAGTTTTATAGAGAATATGCAGAAAGACTTCTTAGAGATGGAAACGCTTATTATGCGTTTGATACACCGGAAGAGTTAGAAGCTATGCGGTCTAAGCTAAAGGAAAACAGAGTACGTAATCCGCAATACGATACGATGACTCGACCCACTATGAAGAACTCCCTAACACTCAGCCCCAAGGAAGTAAAGCAGAAACTCGAAGCAAATGAGCCCTATGTCATAAGGATAAAAATCCCCAAGAAAGAGGAGGTAAGATTAAATGATATGGTGCGGGGATGGGTAATGGTTCACACGGAAGTTTTGGACGATAAAGTAATAATGAAGTCTGATGGAATGCCAACTTATCATCTAGCCAATGTGGTAGATGACCACTTAATGAAAATCAGCCATGTGATAAGAGGAGAAGAATGGCTGCCGTCAGCACCACTCCATGTGTTACTTTATCAATTTCTTGGTTGGGAAAGTCAAACCCCTGAGTTTGGGCATTTACCACTTATTCTCAAACCAGACGGAAAGGGTAAGCTAAGCAAAAGAGCGGCCGATAAAGCAGGATTCCCTATATTCCCTACCAACTGGAAAGACCCGGAGTCCAATGAACTATCCAAAGGATTTAAAGAAACAGGCTTTTTACCAGAGTCGCTTATCAATTTCCTAGCTTTTTTGGGTTGGAACCCGGGAACCGAGCAAGAAATTTTTTCAAAGGAGGAATTAATAAAAAATTTCTCGATGGAAAAAGTGAATAAAGCCGGAACTAAATTTGATTTTGACAAGGCTAAATGGTTCAATCAGCAACATCTCAAAGCGTGTAATAAAAAAGCGTTAGCTAGCTTCCTCATTAAAGATTTAAAGAAAAAATTTGACGTAGACTGCAGTCAACACAAAGCAGAGCAAATTGTAGCGTTGTTTCGTGAGAGAGTGACGTTTCCGAATGAGTTTGCTGAAAAGAGCCTTAGTCTGTTTCAACTTCCATCATCTTTTGATAAAAAAGTTGTTAGCAAAAAATGGAATGATGAAACAAGAGAAGCACTTTCTTTATTTGCTAATGCTATCAAAGAATATGATGAAATAGAGACGGAAGAAGTAAAATCATTACTAAAGAGCGTCTTAGAAAACAAGGGGTATAAGCTTGGTCAACTTATGCAGATGTTGAGAGTTATGATCACCGGAGAAGGCTCAGGACCTGATCTGATGACTATCATTGAAATTTTAGGGCCCATTGAGGTATCCAATCGAATCAAAAATTCAATTGATTTGTTATCAAAACAAAAACAGCATGGTTAAAAAAGCAGAAAAAGCTAAAGTTCATAAAGATCTTGATGGCCTGGATCTAAGCGTCAATTCCTTTGGGGAAATAAAATCAAGTATGTCCATAGATGATATCAACAAGTTTCTTAACAAAAATGTGGAAGATAAGAAACTTAAAGATCGAGAAGACATTGAGAATTTGAAAAAAGATTAACCTTCTACATCACATATGATCAAAATAGGATTGATCAGGGAAGGTAAAATTCCTTTAGATAAAAGAGTACCTCTTACTCCTCTGCAAGCAAAGCAAGTCAAAGACCGATTTGATGTAAGCTTAGTGGTCCAATCTAGCCAGGTCCGTTGTTTTGATGATCAAAATTATGCTGATCTGGGAGTGGAGGTAGTCGATGCTGTAGATGATTGTGATGTTCTTTTAGGGGTTAAAGAGGTGCCTGTAGCGATGTTAATTCCAGGGAAAACATATTTCTTCTTCTCACACACCATTAAAAAACAAGCATACAATCGTAAACTTTTAAATGCGATTCTTGAAAAAAAAATTACCCTAATTGATTGGGAAACGCTTATTGATGAAAATGGAAATAGAGTAATTGCTTTTGGACGATGGGCCGGTATTGTAGGTGCATACAATGGGCTTTGGACATATGGTCAACGATACAATTTATATTCAATAAGACGAGCGAATGAGTGCTTCAACTATGCTGATCTGAAAACCGAATATGTTAAGATACAACTTCCAACGATCAAGATTGCCATAACAGGTGGTGGAAGAGTAGCTAAGGGCGCCATTGAGGTATTGTTAGGCATTGGAATTCGACAGGTTACCCCGCACGACTTCCTGGAAAAAACCCTCAACGAACCCGTCTTTACTCAACTCAATATACGAGACTACAACAAACACAAAGAAGGATCTGACTTTCGCAGAAGTGAATTTTACAGTCAGCCAGAACTATACGAAAGCGACTTCGGAAGATACGCTAAAATAACCGATTTGTTAATTGCATGTGCATTCTGGGATCCTGCGGCCCCAGTGCTGTTCCATAAGGAAGATATCATCAGAAAAGATTTTAATATCAAAGTAATTGCTGATATCACTTGTGATATAGAGGGCTCCATTCCCTCCACCAAAAAACCAAGCACAATAGATGATCCAATTTACGATTATAATCCTAGTGATGATCAGGTTGAACAGCCTTTAACAGATGAGGCCAACATCACCGTAATGGCGGTTGATAATCTACCTTGTGAACTTCCCAGAGATGCTTCAGAAAGTTTTGGAAACGAATTCATAAAAAATGTCTTACCAGCGCTTTTAGGGAAAGATGAAAAAAAAACCATTGAAAAAGCAACTATCACAAAAGAGGGGAATCTAACAAAAGACTATAAGTATTTACAAGATTTTGTAAAAGGAGGACATCAATAAGCCCATATGCGTAAAACAGCGTATTCCATTTTTAGTATCCTATGGTAAGCACTGTTTCTTCTTTTCTACTTTAGTTTTTTTCTGGTGAATACATCTGCACACTAACTTACGCTGAAGGTTACAAAATATCATTAACCTTCGTCCTTCATTCGATATTCGAATGCTATTATCCAAAACCAGAAGAATTAGGATAATAAATCCTATGAATAAGACTTCCAGTTTTGTAAACTGGAAGAGCGAGGTTCTTTCATTAAGAATTCTACTATTCAAAAGTTATTTTTTTTTTCTCCTTCTGGAAGTATCTCCCATAGTGTATGATAATACGCTTCATTTATATCCTTATAGTTATCTAAAGCAAAAGCCTTAGTCTTTTCAGGAGTAAAGTTGCTTTCATTATGAAAAAAGTCATTAAGCTTTTCAAGTAATTTATAAAGCTCTACTATTTTCTTATTGTCTATCTCAGCCATTATTAATTGTTTCGTTTAAAAACTGGATTTCTTTCAGTTAAATCAACATTCCCTTTAATATTATATTCATTCGCTCCAGTTAAAGGATTTTTCAAAATCTCAACTTCATTAGGATTTACATCATATTCCACATAATGTGAACCTCTACCTCGCTTAATACCTAAGCTTTGTTCAGCATCACGTGGGCTCATTCTTCCTTTAGCTCTTACATTAAAGACAGTATTTTGGTCACTTGCATTAATTAGTGTCTATAAGAAAAGACAAAAAACAAGCTACTGACGCTTACAGCGCAGTTTTTTAACGAAAGACTCAATCGAATCGATTTAATTCTTTAGAATAGTTTTATCAATTTTTCAAAAAGTCAGATGAATTTTTGAATAAAGTGAAGGTGAACCTGTGGTTTTATTACATTTCAACTAGAATCTCTCAAATAGATTCAATGACTATTTTC
>JBCCLN010000105.1:0-13315 GCA_039026865.1 Bacteroidota bacterium
GAATCCTTTGAAAAACCCGCCTTTTGGCCCAACTCTTCGTTACTCAAAATTTCAAAAGCCTCATTTACGCCCAGTAAACTACGTTTTTGAAATTCTGAAAGCCTTGATTTGAACCAAAAATCCAGTTTTGCAAAGGATTCTTTTAGCTTATGCAAAGTAGTCAGCTCTGAAGGAGCTTAAAAAAAACAACTAAACACTCTGAAAAAGCAATAAAAATAACTAGATGGAAAATCAATTCAATGAAAAGTCTCAATAACATATTAATGAAGTCTTCTATCTCGATAGTACTTGTATACCTGCTGCTATCTTGCAGCCAATGGCAAGATAAATCAGAATCCAGGTTTGAAATTGAGCATAAAGAATCTCTTGCACCTATCGAAATAGTATCGGCAAAGAATATTGATTGGGGGCCATTAAACCCTGCCAGAGGGGAAAATGGTCCTAAGGCGGGTAACCTCTGGGGAGATCGTAATAGCGACCAGGCATCCGGTTTTTTGGTTCAATTTGTAGATGGATTTTCATCACCACCTCATATTCACAACATTACTTATAGAGGGATTGTCATTAGTGGAACTGTACACAACGATGATCCTGAAGCTAAAAAAATGTGGATGCCTGCCGGTTCTTTTTGGACACAACCTGTCGGGGAACCGCATATAACTTCTGCATGGGGCCCAAAAAATATTGTATATGTAGAAATAGATAAAGGTCCATATTTGGTAAAGCCGGTAGAAGAGGCCTTTGACAGTGGAGAGCAACCCATAAATCTAGTGCCCTCAAATATGGTTTGGATGGACGGATCTGATATCACTTGGATTGATCCGTCCATTTCTTCTGGCCCGATGAATCCAAGCATTGCCTTTCTTTGGGGTAACCCGAATGATGGTGGGCTTACCGGTGCCTTAGTAAAACTACCCGTTGGATTTAAGGGAAAAATTTACAGCAATGAAAAAGGTATCAAAGCTGTAATTATTAAAGGTAAGGCGTCAATTCACCTTAGAGATGAGGAAAAACCTCTAGAATCAGGTAATTATTTTGGATCATTGGGAAGATCTGTTTTCAACATTTCCAATAAAACTACCAAAGAAAGTATCATTTACCTGCGGTCTGAGGGAAGTTTTAGTATTAGGCTTTGAATTAAGAGATATTTAACCCGCATTTCAAGACATTGCACCGCTGAGGCGGCGATGTAACATAAAATAGCTAACTAAAAGTGCTTTTATAAGCTTTTGATTTTCAATTAGTTGCATTTTATTTAGATGGAATTATTCACCACAAATAGTGGCGGGTTGATTCAAGTAATTGATTTTATAGTAGTTACTCATCGTGAATGATTTTTGATTCCTCAAATTTGGGGAATGATTTTGTCCCCTCATTCGAAATCAATTACCTCTTATTCCACGTGTTACCTCATCTCAATGAATAACACCCGAATTTTCGGGTTAATCAGTTAAATTCAGGTCACTGGACCTATTGATTAATGAATACCCCTTATTTATAAAATGGATTCCGGCATTTTACTGTAATGGAATTACCAGAATCTTTCTTCATTTGTAAGATGAAACCGAACATACGAGTAGGATATGGCTATGATGTGCATGCCCTTGTGGAGGGTGTAGATTTTTGGATTGGAGGGATCAAAGTGCCCCATACACATGGAGCATATGGCCACTCTGATGCAGATGTACTCATTCATGTCATTTGTGATGCCCTCTTAGGTGCTGCGAACATGCGGGACATTGGATTTCATTTTTCAGACAAAGATCCTCAATACAAAGGGATAGACAGTAAAATTCTGCTCCAAAAAGTAGTAGATTTATTAGGGGAGAAAGGGTATAAAATAGGTAATGTAGATTCTACAATTTGTCTCCAGCAGCCCAAAGTCAACCCACATATCCCAGAGATGAAGAAGGCCCTTGCTCGAGCTATGAAGGTAGACGAGGACAATATATCCATTAAAGCCACTACTACAGAAAAATTGGGTTTTGTGGGGAAAGAAGAAGGAGTGGCAGCACATGCTGTGGCACTTATTTACAAGGAATGATTCGTCACCTTATTTGTCAAAAGCACATGCTATTCTTCAAACAGGCTTACGCTGCCATCTGGATTTATCGGTTATGTTGAACATAATTTCAATAGTAGAAGCCTTTGCAAAACTGGATTTTTGGTTCAAATCGAGGCCTTTAGAATTTCAAAAACGTAGTTTACCGGTTGTAAATGAGGCTTTTAAAATTTTGATTAACGAAGAGTTAGGCCAAAAGGCGGGTTTTTCGAAGGATTCGGTAGTAGACCCAGAATGAATTCCCAGATAACTAGTCAAAAGATGATATATGCCAATTAAGATAATCGTTACCGAAGATGGCTCTCATAGTCTTTTTGATGATGAGCTCAATGAGGCGTATCATTCTATCAGAGGAGCAAAGGGAGAATCTATGCATGTATTTGTCAAAAATGGATTGGACCATTGGTTAGCGCAGAATAGTGACAGAAAGACTCGTGTTTTAGAGGTAGGTTTCGGGACAGGGCTCAATGCCTTTCTTACTGCTAAAGCTGCGGACAACTGCGAGCAAAAAATTCATTTTACTTCTATAGAACCATACCCAATCGAAAGAGATGTGTATGCACGATTGAATTTTGCAGAAAATGATCGAGAGATCGAGCTTTTATCGACAATCCATGAGTCCTCTTGGGAAAAAGAAGTAGCAATAACTCCATATTTCGAGTTACACAAAACCTCCACGAAACTCGAAGACTTTAACACTTTTGAAACATTCAATATCATCTATTTTGACGCGTTTGCCCCTAGCAAGCAACCAGAAGTTTGGTCACCTGAAAATCTGAAGAAATGTTATAACCTACTCTCCTCCGGAGGGTTACTTACGACTTATTGTGCTCAGGGACAGTTTAAGCGTAACCTTGCGAAGGTCGGTTTTCGTGTCCAAACCCTGCAAGGTGCCATGGGTAAAAAGGAGATGGTGAGAGCCATAAAATGATTCCTTCACTATCTTTTAGGTCTGAGAATTCCAGCATTTGGTATAAGATTTGTCACTTCATGGATTGAAGGGCTATACGTTAACCAGAATTATTCACCACAAATAGTGGCAGGTCTGGTAGACCGAATACTAGATAGTGTCTCTAAGAAAACAGTATTTTTTGAAAGAAAACGATGTTTTTAGCTCATAGAGCGTGTTTTTTTGAAATTTCGATGCATAAATGGCCATTGAATCTATGTTTGAAATTTTAGTGAAAACGCAATAAAATCACAGGTTTACCTTCAATTCGTTCAAAATTCAGATGAATTTTTGAGAAATTGATTCCAAAGTATAAAATAGATTCGATTCATTTTTCGCTAAAAAACTACGCTGCGGGTGTCAGTAAGCATGTTTTGTGCTTTTTTTTAGACAATAGACATGTGCCGAACAGTGGTAAACGTCGCAGATGATACTACTATAACCACTTTGGTAGCTAGTACAGAGGGAGAACTTCGTTCTTCGGAAGACCTGAGGCAAGAATGCCTATCGCATTCAAATTAACCCGAATTTCAAGACATTGCGCAGCTGAGGTGGCGATGTAACATAAAATGGCTAACTAATAGTGCCTTTGTAGATTTTCGATTTTCAAATAGTTGCATTTTAGTCAGATAGAAAAATTCGAGTGTTAATTCATTGAGGTGAGGTAAAACGGCGAATGTGAGGTAATTGATTTCAAATGAGAGGACAACATCGTTCCCTAAATTTGAGGAATCAAAAATCATTCAGTATGAATATTAAACTACGGTAAATCAATTACTTGAATCTACCCGCCACTATTTGTGGTAAATAATGTAGGTCTAGATACTTCATTGTATTAAGAAAGCTCAATGAATGACACTCTAATTTTTCAAGTGAGGGGGCTTATATGATTCAGTTTAGTAATTCCGCTTTGCTCACTAAACAAGAAATTCATTTGATTATGACTTCATCTTTACTTGCCCACTCTGCCCAGGAACCATCATACACTGATTTTTCATTGTCCAGGATCTGATCTGCGGCCATCAAAGTAATACAAGCTGTAAGTCCTGAGCCACAACTAAAAGTCAGAGGCTTACTTGTATCAATATAGCTGAATTTCTTTTTTAATTCTTCATCGGATTTAAGCCTCCCTTTTTCCAGTACTTCCTCAAAAGGGACATTCACCGAATGAGGCATATGACCGCTGGAAAGCCCTGGTCTGGGCTCAGGCAAACTGCCATCAAATCTTCCTTTTGATCGAGCATCGATCACCTGGAATGTTTTAGTTTCTAAATTTCTTTTGACCTCCGTGATAGACTTCACTAGTTGAGGTTGAAAGTTTGTGACAAAATCCCCTGGGGAAATTTCTCTTTCCATTTTTCTCTCCACCGGGTAGCCTTTCTCTATCCATTCTGGTAATCCACCATTTAGTACACTTACATTGTTGTGTCCCATCGCTTTGAACATCCACCAAGCACGTGGGCTGGAATAGATGCCCAGGTTATCATAAATGATTAAATGACTGTTTTTGTTAATTCCCAGGTTTCGCGCTTTCTCTTGAAATTCGTTCGCTGGGGCCAACATATGAGGCAATGGGTTGGATTGATCGGAGAAGTAATCGATCTCGAACATCCTTGCTCCCAGAATTTGATGATCTTCAACGGAGCTTTTTTTGCCACCTACCTGAGGATAGCTGGCATCCAAAACGATAAGGTTAGGATCATTTAAATGTTCTCGTAACCAATCAGGTTCTATCATGTGTTTCATTACTAATGTTTAAAATGTCTTATTCCCGTCATTACCATTGCCAGGCCGTTTGCATTACAATAATCGATAGAATCCTGGTCCTTGATGGAGCCGCCAGGCTGAACTACGGCGGTAACTCCTGCTTTATGGGCAATTTCTACACAATCCGGGAAGGGAAAAAACGCATCAGAAGCCATGACGGCACCGTGTAAACTAAAACCAAAGTTTTTGGCTTTTTCAATCGCTTGATTCAAGGCATCCACTCTAGAAGTCTGGCCTACACCACTTGCGAGTAATTGGCCATCTTTTGCCAACACAATGGTATTGGACTTAGACTGTTTGCATACTTTGGCTGCAAATAAAAGATCATTAACCTCATCAACCGTAGGCTGTTTTTCGGTTTTGGTTTCTAGGTCAACAGCCTCTTCTGTTTTAAGGTCATAATCCTGAGAGATGACCCCGTTTAATAAACTTTTGTATTGCTTAGTTTGATGCCACGGCTTTTTCTGAATCAAAAGGATGCGATTTTTCTTTTTTTCAAGGATTTCCAATGCACTCTTAGCAAAAGCTGGAGCAATCAAAATCTCAAAATACAAACTACTCATTTCCTCTGCGGTTCCTTTGTCCACTTCGCGATTGGTTACCATAATCCCGCCAAACGCTGAGACGGTATCTGCGGCAAATGCTTTCTGGTAGGCTTCTTTTACTGATTGGCCTAAAGCCATTCCGCATGCGTTGTTGTGTTTGAGAATTCCGAAAACAGTTTCACCCTTAAACTCTGCTATGAGCTGAATTGCGGCTTCAATGTCCACCAAATTATTGTAGGAGATTTCCTTTCCCTGAATTTGCTCAAAATATTCCTGAAAATTCCCATAGAAGTAACCCTTCTGATGAGGATTTTCACCATATCGAAGCATCCAGGCCGGTGAGGCATTGACGCTCATAGCCCCTACTTCATGATCCTTATTCATCCAGTTAAAGATGGCGGAATCGTAGTAACTGGAAGTGGCGAAGGCCCGGGTAGCGAAAAGATTCCGCTCCTGTAAGGTTGTCTCACCATTTTTGTTGTCCAAAATTTCCTGAAGTTCTTTATAATAATCCCTTGAACTGACAATCAACACATCATTGAAGTTTTTTGCTGCCCCTCTGATAAGGGCAATACCTCCAATATCGATCTTTTCAATAATTTCCTCTTGGGATGCGCCGCCGGTAACTGTTTCTTCAAACGGATACAAATCCACTATAACCAAATCGATGGTAGGAATTTCATAATCAGCCGCCTCATGTTGATCGATCTCGTTATCGCTTCTTTGAAGAATGCCTCCAAAAATTTTTGGGTGGAGTGTTTTCACTCGTCCGCCAAAGATAGAAGGATAGGCCGTTAAATCTTCCACAGGCACTACCTCCACGCCTTGATCCTGAATAAACTTCTCCGTGCCTCCCGTAGAGTAGATAGTGACTCCTAGCTCACTCAGTCTATGAATGATGCGTTCCAGGCCATCCTTGTGAAATACTGAGATGAGTGCAGAATGGATTTTTTTGGTCAACATGTAATTGGTTCATTGATTTGGTTTCCGAATCAAAGAGACAAAAGTAAGTTTATGAAGCATTTTATAGGTGCTATGCCCTCAGATACCTTTCTATTTCATCAATGTTTCCTACCCAATCAGAAATATTCTCCGGATGCGCCTTTTGGGCGTTTGAGGATTGAGTAGGAATTCCCTCTTTTAGTTCAAGATAATTGGAAATTCTTAAAAATGAATTTGCTTGATCTCTAACGAGCTGCTCATAAGTAAGCTCAAAACTCCCTGGTAAAAGATCTCTACAATTTCTTTCTTGTTTCAATATCAGATTCAATTGTTGTTTTACTTTCCTAGGCGCGAAATAAACATGCCGGCCGCCAAATTTTTCATAGTTACCCGTCTTTCTTGCAGTCATAAGAGACAGCACTAATCTAGTCTTATCTTCTCTCGTAAGATAAATGATTTTACAAGAGGTCTTAATAACAGAAATGAGTTGAGGATAAGCAAATAATTGATCCAAAGAGATTTTAAATCCATAGCGCTTTTTATCTGTTCTTTTTTGACTATGAAATTGCTGAATCAACCATTCTAACGGATAATTAATCTTCGAAGTAGATAACCGTTCTCTATTAAATAGGAAGGCGATTGTTTTTCTGAGTGGATTAACCTGTAGAAAGTGATTAAAACTTCCTTCATAAAATTCCGCCCGGTTAAAAATCTCTCCCTCACAAACTATTTCCGAATGTTGGTTGAGGGTTTGTGCCAGAAACGTAGATCCGGATCTTCCTGGGGTGATGATGACAAAATTCATCTTTGTTTTTGAATATAATCTTCAATAACTATCGGGAAATACTTGTATTCCAATTCGTGTACTTTGTGGGCAAGCATACCAGGCGTATCTTCCGGATTCACTTCGCATTTTGCTTGAAAGAGCACCTTTCCCTGATCGTATGCTTCGTTTACAAGGTGAATAGTAACTCCAGAGTCTTTTTCGCGTGCCTTTATCACCGCTTGATGCACATGCTCACCATACATTCCTTTTCCACCAAATTTTGGGAGAAGCGCCGGATGAATATTGATGATCTTATTTGGGTAGGCTTGAATTAAATAGTTTGGAATTAACCACAAAAAGCCTGCTAAAATCACATAATCGATACCTTCCAGAATCTTTAAAAATGATTGTTCTTTAAAGGCTGCTTTGGTAAAGGTACTTGAAGGAATGCCAAGCTTTTTTGCCCTCTGATGGACAAAAGCATCTTTTTTATTGGTTAGAATTTTAGCGACATGGATAGTTTGGTGGTCTTTAAAGTAGTTGGCGATGTTCTCCGCGTTTGTGCCGCCACCGGAAGCGAAAATGACCAGGTTATTTCCTTTCATAAACGGATGCGGTGAGCTTTTGAAAAGATTTGGATGTTTTTCTTAAGGTTGCATAACACATTATCTAAAGAAATCTCCGTTTCTCCCAGTTCTTCACAACTTTCATAGATATTCTGAATAAAATTCTTTAAAGCAATGTTTTCTGTTTTGGCATTCTCCAAATCAGTCTGGGCTAGAAACAAATCTTCCCTTAATTGCTCCATTTGTTTCATTAGCACGTCTTTTTCTTCATTCATATTGCCTCCAGGTTAACAAAATCTCCTAAAAATTCACCTTTTCAACTTAAGTGGTCCTAACTGTTTATAGGTCATTGGCTTAAAACACTGATCTAAGAGCCATAAGATGTGGTTTTTAAAATTCTGAAAGCCTTGATTTAGACTAAAAACTAAGTGATGCAAAGGATTCTAACCAACAAAAGCCAATCAAAAACTAGAATGCATCTTCAAAAATCTCAACGTTTCCAATGCCATCTATACATGCAATATCAAAACGAATATCTTTCTTCCAGTTTATTCCAAAAATGTAATCCTCAGCCGCTTCTTTGATTCGATTTTGCTGCGCATTGGAGACGAACGTTTCGGTTTCCCCAAAGTCCTTCCTGTTTCTACTTTTTACCTCCACAAATACCAGCAATACTTCATTTTTAAGAACAATTAGATCAATCTCAGCCCTTCGATAGCGGTAATTCTGCTCCAAAATTTCGTAACCCGATTTTTTGTAAAACTCCTTAGCAATTTCTTCTCCTTCCAGTCCTTGGGTGTTTTTATCCATCTCTCCGTTGAATGAACTTCAAGTTAAGTTGGAATTGTTGCATTGCTATATTCAAATTTGACTAGTGAGTAAAAAAACCCAATTCATTCATTTAGGCCTTAAAGACTATAAAGAAGCCTGGGATTTTCAAGAAAGACTTTTTAAGGAGACCGTAGAACAAAAAATTGCAAACCGCAAGGCAGCACAAAACGACCAAATTGAAACAAAAAACCATTTGATTTTTTGCGAGCATCCCCATGTCTATACCTTAGGTAAAAGTGGAGATGAAAATCACCTTTTAGCCAATAAGGCTTTTTTGAAAAAGAAGCATGCCTCCTTCTACAAAATCAATAGAGGAGGTGATATCACTTATCATGGGCCAGGACAGATTGTTGGATATCCTATTTTAGATCTGGACCATTTTTTTACTGATATCCACAAATACCTTCGTTTTTTGGAGGAAGCAGTCATTCAGACCTTAAAAGAATATGGAATGGACTCAGGAAGGATAAAGGGATTAACCGGAGTATGGTTGGATTGGGAGAATGAAAAAAAAGCCAAGAAAATTTGTGCACTGGGAGTAAGAAGCAGTAGATGGGTCACCATGCATGGATTTGCCTTGAATGTGAATACAAACCTGGAGTACTTTAGCTACATTGTCCCATGTGGCATACCGGAAAAAGCGGTGACTTCATTAGCGAAAGAGCTGGGCAAAGAAATTGACATAAAAGAAGTAGAGGAAAAATTGAAGAGACATCTTGTAAAGATCTTTGAAATGGAATTAGTGCAAAAAACATTGGTTTGATGTTACACAAGATTTCACAGAATCATTTCAAAAATTCAAAACGAGTAAATAAGAAGTTTTTATCGGATTAAGGATTCCTTGGTGTTGTAAAGGTTGTAAATACACGATTTAAAAATCTAACTCAAGATTTTAACTGGATGATTCACCACAAATAGTGGCGGGTTCATTCAAGGGCACCTTTAAAAACTCGGTTCAAGAATTTGAGGTAGCGATTTTTTTCTGACAAGACGTCAAAAATGGAGTTTAGCGGCGTTAAATAAGTATTTTGATAGTGAAGTATCAGGAAAAAGATTATCTCAAAAATTGAAAGTGGGTTTTTAGAGTGCCCCTCAAGTAATAGTTTTACCGTAGTTGACATAGAATCCTTTGCAAAACTGGATTTTTGGCTTAAACCAAGGCTTTTAGAATTTCAAAAATGCAGTTTACTGGTCATAAATGAGCTTTTGAAATTTTGAGTAACGAAGAATTAGGACAAAAGGCGGGTTTTTCAAAGGATTCTATTATTTTCATTTTGTGTTAATAAATGACGTTTGCATAATCACTTCCAAGACTTCCTGATTATTGACATTGAAACGGTTTCCGGAAATGAAAACGTTGAAAACCTTTCATCTCAACTACGAAAGCATTGGGAGAAAAAAGCGGGATTCATTGCTAACCCCGATAAAAAAACGGTTGAGGAGCTCTATAAAGACCGAGGTGCTATTTATGCTGAATTCGGAAAAATTATCGTAATTGGGATGGCCATTTATCATGAGTGGAAAGGAAAACCGGCAATGCGAGTTAAATCATTCGCTTCTGATGATGAGAAAGGATTGTTGACCGAATTCAAAAATTTCATCGAAGGGAAGTTTGATCAAGACAACCTGAAGCTTTGTGCCCACAATGGAAAAGAATTTGATTTTCCTTACCTGTGCCGACGCATGCTTATCAACGATATCAAAATACCTTGGTCGCTGAATATATCAGGAAAAAAGCCCTGGGAAGTTAATCACGTAGATACGATGGAACTCTGGAAGTTTGGCGATTGGAAAAATTTTACCTCATTGGATTTATTGACAACCATTTTCAATATCCCATCCAGTAAATCAGAAATGGATGGTTCAATGGTTTCAAGAACTTATTACGAAGAAAAAGATGGATTAAAAAAAATTGAAGCATATTGCAAACGTGATATTATAGCAACCGCTCAGTTGTATCTTCGTCTCAATAATCTTCCGTTAATTGAGGAAAATCAAATTCAACTAGTGGGCTAGTGGATTTTTTCATAGGAATAACATATTCCAGAGTCAAGCTCAATGGTTTATCTGTTTTGTTAATCGATATGTTAGTTTTCTGCAATTAAGTTGAAATGGAGTCTTGGATTATGCCCCTAACAACTAAAATTTTCACCAATAGATACTGGAAAATGTCACAATTACATCCCGAGGAAGTTTATGTTAAACCGGTATCATGACGAAACCCAAACATTATGCTTATTAAAACAGCAGCAGCTTTTCTCACAAAATTTTTGAAACGGAACACGATCATTAATGAAATTACTCGAAAATGAGTCGAAAACGAAGAAAAACAACGCCTGGTAATCGATCTAAGCCGCGGGAACCGAGCCATGTGAAAAGGATAAAAAATAAGCTTTATGAGATTTTTTCAGTTAATAATGGTAGCTCCTACGGTTACCGAGATCTGATCCGAAAACTCCAGCTCCGTGATAAAAAGTCTAAAGACTACTTAAAAAGTGAGTTGTTTCGCCTAGAAAATAAAGAAAAGATTAAAAGGCTCAGTGATGGACGATTTGTTAGCAACGTAGATAGCGAGTACCTCACAGGAACAGTTGATCATGTGAACCCTAATTTCGCATATATTGTCACTGCGGATGAGCAAGAAGATATTTGGATAAAGACCGTGGATCTGAATTTTGCCATCCATGGAGACCTTGTAAGTGTAATTGTGACCAAAGCAGCAGGAAGAGGATACCGACCCGAAGGTAGAGTAGCGAAGGTGCTAAATCGTAACCGAAAGGAGTTTGTGGGAAGAATAGAAGTCTCTCGAAATTTCTCCTTTGTTGTCCCTGACAGTCGCAATATTCACTTCGACATTAAGATTTACCCCGAAAAAATTGGAAGAGCGAAAGAGAACGACAAAGTTTTAGTGAAGATTGACCAATGGCATAACGCGAAAAACAGAAGCCCCCTAGGTACGGTGAGAGAAGTGCTTGGACAGACAGGGGAAAATGAAGCAGAGATCCACTCTATCATGGCAGAGTTTGGATTGCCCTTCAGATTTCCAAAGAAGATCGAAACTGCCGCAAACAAAATTCCAGCTTTAATCACGAAAGAAGAAATTTTAAAGAGAAGAGATTTCAGGGACACCACCACGTTCACCATCGATCCTTTTGATGCAAAAGACTTTGACGATGCACTATCTATTAAGAAATTATCGAAAGGACTATTTGAAATAGGCGTACACATTGCTGATGTTTCACACTACCTGGAAGAAGGGACTGAGCTTGATAAAGAAGCAATTGAGCGGGCCACCTCTGTTTATTTGGTAGATCGCACCATTCCAATGTTACCAGAAAAACTATCGAACGGTCTTTGCTCATTACGTCCAAAGGAAGAAAAACTTACATTTTCCATAGTCTTCCGGATGGATGAGAAAGGTACGATTTCTAAGGAGTGGTTTGGCAAAACCGTCATCAAATCAGATCGAAGATTTACTTATGAAGAGGCTCAAAAGCGAATAGAAGGACTGCAAAGCGATTTTACAAAAGAAATAGTTACACTTAATCTTATTGCGAAGCAATTAAGAAGAAATAGGTTCAATGGCGGAGCGGTTAATTTTGAGACCATTGAAGTAAAATTCAAACTGGATGAAGAGGGAAAGCCTTTGGAGGTCATACCGAAGGAGCGAAAAGATGCACATAAAATGATTGAGGAGTTTATGTTGCTGGCCAATAAAGAAGTAGCAACGCATATTTTTAAATGGAAAGAAAAAGGAAAAGAAGAGGGAAGTAAAACATTTGTGTATCGTGTACATGATGATCCTGATCCGGAAAAGCTAAGCACTTTTTCCTCGTTTGCCGCAAAATTTGGTCATAAATTAGATTTAGGAAAAAATCTATCCAACGAGCTAAACAAACTGATAGAAAGCATAGAGGGGAAACCCGAACAAAACGTGTTGGAATCCCTTGCTATTCGCTCAATGGCAAAGGCGAAGTATACTACAGATCCAAGGCATCACTTTGGGTTGGCGTTCGAACATTACACACATTTCACTTCTCCTATTCGTCGCTATCCTGATGTGATGGTTCACCGGTTGTTGAATCATTACCTCAACAAGGGAAAAAAAGCTGATCGTGATGAATACGAGCCTCTTTGTTTGCATTCCTCCGAACGAGAAAAGCGCGCAGCAGATGCGGAGCGTGCCTCCATCAAATACAAGCAAGTAGAGTTTATGACCTCCAGGATAGGTCAGGATTTTGAAGGGGTGGTTTCCGGTGTTACCGAATGGGGCATTTTTGTGGAAATCATAGAAACCAAATGCGAAGGGATGATCCGGATAACAGACTTGGATGATGACTATTATGAATTCAATGAAAAACAAATGTGTGTAATCGGCAGAAATAATAAGCGGATGATCACGCTAGGAGATAAGCTCAAAGTACAAGTTGCTAAAACCGATATGGATAGGCGAACCATTGATTTGGAGCTGGTTTATGACCGGAGTAACCGTATAGTAAAAATGGACTAATTTCTTGACTATCACAGATCATGTGACTCATTAAACCCGGATTTCAAGACATGGTAAAAGTAACATAGAGCAGCTAACTTCCCGTGGCAGCTATGCAAGCCTACGAATTTAATGGGGATTAGCCCGAAAAATTCGGGTGTTATTCATTGAGATGATGTAACACGTTGAATAGGAGGTAATTGATTTCGAATGGGGTGCCAAAATCGTTCCCCAAATTTGAGGAACTAAAAATCATTCAGTATGAATATTAAACTACAGTAAATCAATTACTTGAATCAACCTGCCAGCCTGCCTCTATTTATGGTGAATAATGCAGTCATCCAAAAAAAGGGTTTTCCCCTAAAACAAAATACATTGATAAGTTTGAGTTATGGTGC
>JBCCLN010000106.1:0-13295 GCA_039026865.1 Bacteroidota bacterium
ACCTATGCCTTCATAGATTTCGATCTCAGTATTGATCGATTTCACGAGAATAAAGATGAAATTTTCTTAACTACTTATAATGTGAATAGGGAGGGAACCCAAGAACGATATGGTAATGCTCCTGCCCCTCTTGGAAAGATGTTAGAAGATGATTTTTCTGTGATCGAAAATGTCACTCGAATTCATGATGGAAACGTGGTAGTAAAGTATGGAGAACAGGTCTTTCATGAAAGCATACGATATGTAGATCCTGCATTTCTTAACATGTTTACCTTTCCGCTCAAATGGGGACTAGCAAATTCACTTCGAGATGTCAACAGCATCATTTTGAGCGAAGAAATGTCCATCAAATATTTTGGAAACGAAAATCCTATTGGACAGGAAATAAAAATAATTGTTGGAGATAATAATGCGAAGGTATTTCGCATTGCCGGAGTAGCAGAAGAATTCCCTGAGGCAAAAATCATCGACTTCTCGTTTCTTGTCAACATCGAAAATATGAAGACTTTGTATCCTTTATTTGATTTTTACGACTGGAAAAGGCTGATCAACGCTACTTTTATCCAGGTTAAAGACCCATCGCAACTTCCTACCATCAAAGAGAAGATGGATAGATACAAAGTATTTCAAAATAAAGTTGAGACTGATTGGCCCATAGATTCGTTTGATTTTGTTGCATTACATGATCTTCACCTCGCGTCTGACGAGATTAAAAACGATATTTCTTATGATGCATCCGACGAGGGTAGAATAAGTTTACCAATCATTGCCGGATTCATTTTAGCGTTGGCATGTTTTAATTATCTCAACATTGCGATTGTTTCTGCTGCAAAACGATTGAAAGAAATTGGCCTTCGGAAAGTAATTGGCGCAGGTAGAGGACTCATCGTATTTCAATTCATGTCTGAAAACTTGTTGTTGACTTTTATTGCAGGGATCATTGGTTTTATTTTGGCTGCAACCGTTTTTCTACCGTGGTTTGCCAGCTTTGCAGGTATTGCCAGTGAGTTTGATCTACTAGACCAGAACATGTGGCTAGTACTTCTCACAATCCTGGTTTTTACCGGTATCGTATCAGGAACTTACCCGGCATTTTATATTGCCAAATTCCAAGCCGTCAAAATCTTTAAAGGAACGGTGAGGTTCGGAAAGAAAAATGCAGCTACTAAGGTGTTTCTCACCCTACAATTAATTCTTACGTGTATAGGTATTGGATTTGCAGTGATCTTTGCTCAAAATAGCCGGTACCAAGGAGAAAGGAATTGGGGCTATGACCAAAAGAATGTGCTCTATGCAGAACTACTGGAACCTTCTGAATTGCAAAAGCTTAAGAACGCCATGCTGAAAGGAAGCAATGTGATTGCCGCCTCAGGATCGAAACACCACCTCTCAAAACAATATGCTACCACGGTTGTCCACCTTCCTAATCATCAATACGAAGTATATGAATTGGCTGTTGGAGCGAATTACTTCGAAACCATGGAATTAAGGTTAAAAGAAGGTAGGTTCTTTTATGAAAATCAAGAAAGTGATAAGCAATCATTAGTGGTCAATGAACTATTTGTTAAAAACCTGGGATTGGGAAATGCCATTGGAACCAGCATAAAAATAGACTCCATACCATATCGTATTATTGGTGTGGTAAAAGACTTTCATTTCAATAACTTTTACTACCAGTTAAGGCCAACGATTTTTACTTTGGCCAATGAGGAAGAGCATCATTACTTGTCATTAAAAGTAGCTAATACTTCTAAGATTGAAACCTATCGGACGCTTCAAAAAAATTGGGCATCACTATTTCCTGAAACACCATTTAACGGCGGATTTCAGGAAGATTCCTGGCCTGGATTTTATGAAGATTTAGAAATACAGCAACGATTTACGAGAGTGATCGCTATTTTATTTGTCATACTGGCCAGTTTAGGGCTGTATGGATTAATTCAACTAAATATTACCGGCCGTATTCGTGAATTCAGTATTCGGAAAACCTTAGGTGCGGGAGTCCGAAACCTAACTGGTACTATTGCAAAGCAGTTTATCATCATTTTCGCTATTGCAATTGTATTTGGTATTCCTGCAACTCATTTATTAAATAGCGCCATACTGGACATGATGTACCCGGACCCTCGTCCTTTTGGGTACTCCGGATCCATCATTTCGGCGATATTATTAGTAGTTGTACTCGCTACAGTGATTGCTACACAAGTCAGGAAGGTTTCAAAAACAAATCCGGTAGTAGGATTGAAAGCCGAATGAATCAAAACTCAACCCCAATGTTTCATCTTGAAAAATCTATACGGCGTTGGTTAAAACGCTTCCGCAATCATCGAGCATATGATGAAGCATCTTTCTACGAAATGGAGATGCACTTGAGAGATCATATTGAAGACTTAATCAACGAAGGATATTCGGAACGAAAAGCGTTTGAAAAGGCTGTTGCAGCATTTGGAGATATCCCATCTGTAGCAGAGGAAGAATACCTGAATTTGAAAAGAGAAAAAACGATCAGCTTGATGCTTTACACTACGCTATTTAGAAATTATTATAAAACTTCGATAAGAAGTATGATACGGAACCCTTTGAGTTCATTCATCAATTTAATAGGCCTCTCTGCAGCAATTGGTATCTGTATTTTCACCTATTCCTTTGCTCAGTGGACATACCGTACAGACCAATTCCATGAAAATAAACATGAAGTATTTCTAGCCACTTTTTACGCAAATAGAGACGGGAAGCTTCAACAAAACGGCCGCTCACCGAGGCCTTTGGGTGAGCGTCTTAAGCAAGATTTCCCCCAAATAGATGCTGTGTGTAGGGTTCAAAACGCTGAGGCAGTAGTTAAATACGAAGATGAGGTTTTCCACGAACGAATCACCTTCGCAGACCCGACGTATTTATCTCTTTTCACGTTTCCGTTGAAAAAAGGGGTTCCTTCCTCGTTAGAAGATGTAAATAGCATCATTCTGAGTGAAGAAAAGGCCATCAAGTATTTTGGTCACAAAAATCCTATTGGTGAAACCTTGCTGATTAAATTCAATAAAGACCAGAAAAAAACCTTCATTGTCGCTGGAGTGGCGCAGGACTTTCCGCCTTCCATCTCCTTCAATTTTCATTTCCTCCTTCATTTTGACAATCTACACATCGCAAATCCGACGTACGATCAAAATGATTGGAGTTCATTTATTGAAGCAACATTTGTTCACTTAAATGATACCACAGGCATTCATAGCATCGCGCAACAGATGGATAAATACAGAACCCTTCAAAATGAAGCCAAGAAAGATTGGCAGGTAGCGTCATTTGCTTTTGAACCCCTTGCTACCCTTCACAAACGCTCTGCTACGATACGGAATGTCATTGCTCTAAGCACTAAAGAAGGTTATACCACCATCCTTTTTCTATCCTTTGTAGGGATCTTTATGCTCGTCATTGCATGTTTCAATTATATTAATATTGCCATTGTTTCTGCTGTTAAGCGTCTAAAAGAAATCGGCATTCGTAAAACCATAGGAGCCAACCGTAGCGTCATCATCGTTCAGTTTTTAACTGAAAATATAATAGCTACTTCTCTGGCGTTGATTTTGGGCCTTGTACTTGGTGCTTACCTCTTCATCCCCTGGTTCGAATCACTTTTTTATTTTGATATGGGATTCAGATGGAGTGATACCACCTTATGGATCTTTCTTCCCATCGTATTGTTAATCACCGCATTCGCCTCAGGTCTGTATCCTGCCTTTTATATTTCAAGGGTTCCTGTGACAGGCATTCTCAAGGGTTCTGTCAAATTCGGTAAGAAAAACCGATTAACACGTGCTACGCTTGCCTTCCAACTTATATTATCATGTGTTTTCATTACCTGCGCCATCATGTTCACCCAAAATGTCAGTTACTTGTCGAACCGAAGTTGGGGATACGATGAAAATATGGCATTATACACTGAAGTACCGGACCTCTCTTCTTTTCGTCTACTTGAAGTTGCAATGAAGCAGGAAAAAGATGTATTGTCCATTTCAGCATCAAGTCATCATTTGGGAAAAAGTAGCCTATCGACCGTTATTGAACTTCCGGATCAAGAGTATGAGGCACAGCAAATTGCCGTTGATGCAAATTATCTCGAGACCTTAGGTATTGATTTAATTGAAGGTCGAGGGTTCCAAGAACATTCAAAGACAGACAGGAAGACCATGATTATCAATGAACGATTTCAGGAAACCATACTCAAGAGAAATCCCATTGGCGAAATCGTCAAAATTGATGGCGAACGATATACTATTGTTGGAATAGTTAAGGATTTTCATGCTTATAACTTCGATACCGAGATTAAGCCCACCTTTTTCAGGATAGCACGCCCAGAAGAATACAGATACCTATCTATTAAAGTGGAGGCCGGAAAGCAGCACAGTGTTTACCAAACACTCCAAAATCACTGGATTTCTTTTTTTCCGGAAACTCCATTTCCAGGTGGATATCAAGAAGATGTTTGGGGTATGTACTTTGTAGAAATTGGTATTCATGGGAAGGTTTGGAGAGGAATTGCAACCATTGCAATCATATTGGCTGGCCTGGGACTTTATGGATTAGTAACGTTGAATGTTTCGGGTAGAGTCAGAGAATTTAGTATACGAAAGGTATTGGGTGCAGGACTTGGAAATATGGCTAAGAATATTTCTAAGCAATATTTATGGCTGTTTATTATCGCCTTGAGCATTGGCGCTCCTGTTAGTTATTTTCTAATCTCCATCGTTTTTGATATAGCATATACCTATCATATGCCAATCAATATTTGGGGAGTAGCATTAGCAGTCTTGATCCTTATTTTCATACTACTTATTGTGGTAGCTACTCAGCTCTCTCGTGTTTTTCGGGCTAATCCGGTCGAGGGACTACAAGTAGAATAATAGCATCCTAGGAAAAACTTGTCTTTTACCTATGTGGAGCTGCTCAAAGCTTTGATGATCTCAAATTTGAAAATCCTCATTTACCATTATATGTAAACTTTTTTTCTGAACCCGCATTATTCACCAAAAATAGTGGTGAGTTGATTCAAGTAATTGATTTTCAGTAGTTTAATGTTCATAGTGAAGGGCACCTCTAAAAACTCAGTTCAAGAATTTGAGGTAGCGATTTTGTCATCTTATTCGAAATCAATTACCTTATATTCAACGTGTTACATCATCTCAATGAATAACACCCCGAATTTCAATACATTATAAAAGTAACATAGAGCAGCTAACTTTCGGCGACAGCAATACAAGCTTACGAATTTAATGGTGATTGGATCTTCACTCAAATTTTGGATAGAATGCAAAACCCTGATTGAAAATCAGGGCTTTGAAACATTTATTGGAGAATAAGCATTCTCTACTGTATTAATGCTGAACCGCTCCGGCAAACAGCAAAACCGTTTTTCAATACATAACATCTAAAAAAGACGAAAAACACATTACCGATTCTTATAAAGTAATATATAAGAGAAAGGCTCAATCGAATTGATTTACACTCTTGAGCCAATGTTTCATGATTCATCTGCCCTTTAAATTAATCGAAAGCCTTTTAAAATATTCTACTTCTTCAGTATTCGTCGATAAGCACTTAACACTTAAGTTCCGAATAAATAAATTAGAGATACTAATTTTATATTTCAACATTATGCTCAAAATCAATAAGCTTTCGTCAAAAGGTTCAAAAACACCATTAAAACAAGAATCCCATCCTTATGTAAAAAGCGGATTCATTTTCATTATTGAAAGCCAGTTCTGAAGAAATCACAATTTGACCTAAAAATGGAGATAGCCATATTCCTCCACCATATCCTATGTGCCAGTTGTCGATGTCGTTATCACGAAATACCTCGTCTTCCTGATCCGTCCAGACACGGCCTATGTCATATAAGCCATGAATACCAAAACCGAGAGGAAATACTGGTGTTCTAAATTCAGCAAGCTGTACTCTAAGTTCTGTATTAGAAAAAAACATCTCATCTCCCGTAAATCTAGCTCTTGCAAATCCTCTAACGTGATTAACCCCTCCTAGTCTTTGGGCTTGAAAAAACTCGAAATCTCCAAAATTGGCGCCTCCTCCAACACGCTGAGCAAACGTGGCCTGAAAGGAACCTGATTTTGCCACGGTGATGAACGCAGATACATCGCTATTTACCGATTGGTAACTATTTTCTTCGTCGCTGAGTTGGTTCATGGCTCTTGCAGAAACATTCCATCTAAGTCCTTTACTGGGAAATCCATTCAAATCAGTATTGTCTAAACTATAGTTAATGTGAGGGCCGACGTACCATCTTTCATTGTCAAATAAAGATAATTCTCCTCCTTCCAAGCGACCTGTTTCTTCTTCATAAGTAGTAATGAAACGATTGGGTTCTTCGTCGTTGAGAGAGGTGGTAAGATCAACCCGTCGGAAGAAACCTCCGATCTCTATCTCATGAACTTTATTAATTTCTCTAATAAAACTAGGCCCCACAATCCATTGACTATAACGAGCATTGTAGTATTGCTGATCTTCATCGATAAGATCGTCTAATTCTTGAGATTTATTCCCGAATCCATAAAAGAAATCACCGTAGCTAGGCTCCAGAATGTCAAGGTTAAACTGCGTATTCCAATTTCCAAATACCTGTGCAACAGTACCTTCATATTTAAAATGGTAAGACCCTGAGCGAGGTGCTAATGAAACAGTGGCATGATGACGTATTGAAAATGGCGATTTTCTAAAACCTTGTTTATTTAATGTGAAACCACCACCAAAAAATACGCCATCGTCCGGATTAAATTCAAATGCAATGGCAGGAAACAATATATCATATTTAAATGCATATCTATCATATTCATTTATGTTTTCTTTTTTGTCAGAGGTTTTCTCACGTAGCTCCTTGGAGTTCCCCTCAATAGAGACGCCTTTTTTTGTATCGTAGAGAACCGTCTTTTTTCCAGGCCCTCGAACGATAGAATTATCTTCAATTAGATCATCTCCTTTACCTCCGATAATTCGTATCTTGATTCCCTTACCTACTTCACCAGATAAGATAAATCGATCATCATCACCCAAACCATACAACCTGATTTCTTTCGTCTCCGAGGTTTTGAAGATTCGATCGTAAAATTGAAATTTCTTCTCCCCTGATTTTTCTTTTATTCTAAATACCGATACGCTTGTCTCTTCGTCGTTAAGTCGCTCCACAACAAATAACTCGGCCTTTTTGCTGCCCACAATTTCTACTTCTTCTGCCAGAAATTCATAATACTGCTTTGCATATTTTGAAAGGTCGTCCCTTCGCTTTTTTAATTTTTGTTCGATGGTGACACCATTTATCGAATAGATTTCATCTGGCCAATTCCTTATTGCCTTTTCTATAACGTCATCAGTAACAGCATTTTTGATTTCTTCCGCCATGCTTAACCAGTCATCAAGGTTTTTTTGAATCAAGAACGTTCGATCAAAATAACGTGCATTAAACTCCAGCCCTTCAACATCTCTTATATCATCATGAAATCCTTGAAATTTTGGATAGCCCCACTTACGACTCGCAAGTTTAATGATGGTTCCATCCGACCAGAAAAAAGCCTGGTCACGATCTCTGGGAATGGGTCTGTAAAGTTTTATATCATCTTCCAGTTTATATTTTGCCCATCTCCATTGATCTTCGTGCCGGTCCCAATCTCCAATAAGAATATCAAATAATCTCGATCTAAGTACATGTTCTTCATCAATCTGGTGTTTGTCATTTTTTTGCATCTTTTCTATGAGTTCAAAAGTGCTCACGATATCATCGGGATTGCCAAAAAAATCACTATCCTTCCAAGCTTTACCTGCCGGTCTTTCCTCAAATAGATATAATCCATCGCCAAAGTCTGCTCTGTATTTTCCCAAACGCGGATCATCTGGCAAATAAACCAGCTCCGGATTGGTATGGTATACTCCGGCGGCTGTGGCGAGTTCTGGCACCACAAATGCACCGTATGGGTGAGAAGCGGACACTTGATCTGTAACCAGATTACCGATGACGGTTCCTCTTAAAGCAGCAGGTACGGCCTTGTCAGGAAATTTTTCGATAGAACGCAATCCATATTGCTTTCCTTCTGCGTCTTCTAACCGCAGGGATTTGGTTTGCAGCCCACCGCCTTTTTTGATGATTTTCAAACCACCTTTCTCTTTTTTGAAGTCAAAAACTCTTACATCCTGCATCTCCGTACCCCATTCTTTTCGATAGTTATTTCCTAGTAATCCTGGCTTCTCTCCTTTCTTATCCAATATATCTGTAGCAATCGCATCTCTAGTTTCACCTTCATAGTTCAAATCTTCATAGTAGGTATCTAAATTTTCGGTAGTAGGATCATATACGTGATTGAATAATTTCTTACGATAAACATTCGGTGTACTTGGAGAAGAGGTGTCCCAAAACTCTACAAATACATCACCATTCTCATAAAAATTGAGCTTTCCATATCCTTCTGTACCTTGAGCAAAAGATTCGCCTTCACCATCAGCCACTTTCACTCTTCCGCTTAAAAAGCCGGCGGTGAGATAGTTCACATTTTCAAATTCAAAATGTTGCATGGCCATCTCATGACTCGATAAATAAACGAGGTGAGGATGCGTTGAAAATAACTTCCTCAAAAAGCGTCTCATACCTCTATACTGAAAATCTTTTAGATCCTGGGACCCTCCTACCCTGGAGCGATACCATGCATAGATAGACCCTAAAACTGGTGGAAGAAAGTGATACTTAGATGAAAGATAGCCGCCACGTTTTCCATTGCTGAATATTGGGTGATAGCCAACCACGACGATCTTCTTATTCTCATTTCTTCTTATAGCATCCTCCAACTCTACGATATAACTCAATTCGTCTTCTCTTCCACACTGAGTTGCATCTGGCTTTTCGTGTGGATGTAAATACCATTGTGTATCCAAGAAAATCAATACTAAGCCAGGACTTACTTCTACTTCAACAGGTCCGGAGCAGGCATTCCTGGGAACAACCATTACAGTATCTTTGCTTGCATCATCAACGTATTCCTGAAAATTTAAAATGCTTTTGTACCCATAACTCTTACCACCTCCCCATTCATTTAAACCTGGCATCAAAAATTTATTACCAGAAAAGTTATTAATCAAGTCAATATCGGGACTTAATATAGACTCAGCATTCAATCTTTTAGCTCTTCCTGAACTATCAGGCATTCCGTGCTTTGCCGTAAGATTCCCGAGCATGATTAAAGTATTTATAGAATTTAATTCTTGTTTTATTGAATTAATGCCGTCTAGGGTAACGCTTGACTGATCATCGGAACCGCTGTAAAATAATATGGAATGACTCAACGATGAATCATTAGATTCCGGGTTTCCTTCTGATAATTCTTTGTATGGTTTATAAGAAAGACAAGAAGATAAGAATACAAACACAAAAATATAAGATGACAATTTTATCTTATTCATAATTTTTAACATTTAAAATCATAAGCCACAATCATACACCTCTCAGTTACCCTGACTAACTATTACACATGAGTGAAAAGGATCATTTTTTGCCGAAGTGCCTTCGCAACTTCATAAAAGACCCATCAGAAATCATTAATCTTAATTAAGAAAACTTAACCCAAAAGGTAAATCAAAATTCTGTTGAGATGCGTATGCTCCACTTTCAATAAGAATTTTAACACTTTTAATTATTTAATAAAAAGACTGTTCTCTAGATATCAAAATATGCTATCGTAGCATTCAATCACAGCAGGAAGATAAATCTATGTTAACAATTGAGCCTTATAAAATTTGCATAGTTTTCGCAAATTGTAAAAAAAAGAATTATCATTCAAAGAAATCAATTTATCCCGCAAAAGCAGCCTAATAATTACTAAAAAAAAATCAATATGAAAGCATCCGATCTTTTTATCAAAGCACTTGAAAATGAAGGAGTAAAATACATCTTCGGTGTACCCGGGGAAGAAAATCTGGATTTTTTGAATTCATTAAAGGACTCTAACATTCGTCTTATCATAACCAGGCATGAGCAGGGAGCTGGATTTATGGCTGCAACTTATGGCCGTTTTACCGGAGAGCCCGGCGTTTGCCTCAGCACCTTGGGCCCAGGAGCTACCAATTTTGTAACCGCAGCAGCGTACGCCCAGCTAGGAGCATTGCCTATGATGATGATTACGGGGCAAAAACCCATAAAAAAAAGTAAGCAGGGTAGGTTCCAAATCATAGATGTGGTGGATATGTTTCAATCTCTCACGAAATTCACCAAGCAAATCATCAGCGGAAATAATATCCCTTTCCTAGTACGAGAAGCATTTAGAATCGCCATGGAAGAAAGACCAGGCGCTGTTCATTTGGAACTCCCAGAGGATGTAGCAATAGAAGAAACAAATGAACCTCTTTTTAAAGTACCTCGCAATCGAAGATCTGGCCCAGACGAAAAGGCTATTGAAGAAGCTGTAGAAATGATCACAAATTCCAGAATGCCTCTTATACTTATTGGTGCTGGTGCAAACAGGCAACGAACAAGTGAAGCGCTCACTCAATTTATTGATAAAACCAAAATACCTTTTTTCAATACCCAAATGGGTAAAGGTGTTGTAGATGAAAGCCATGAGCTTTTTTTAGGAACTGCAGCGCTTTCAAGTGATGATTATTTGCACTATGCCATAGATAAGGCAGATCTCATCATTAATGTCGGTCATGATGTAATTGAAAAACCTCCGTTCTTCATGGAACATGATGGGAAAAAAGTGATTCATATCAATTTTTTCTCGGCTGAAATTGACCAGGTTTATTTCCCAGATTTAGACGTTATTGGCGATATTGCTACCTCTATTATGGATATTACCGAAAAAATTTCCAGCCAATCTCACTGGGATTTTGGCTTTTACCACAAAGTGAAAGAAGAAGTGGAGGGATATATAAGCAAATATTTTGAAGACATAAGATACCCATTACTTCCACAACGAATTGTAAATGAAGTAAGAAAGGCCTTACCAAAAGATGGCATCTTGGCTTTGGACAATGGAATTTACAAGATCTGGTTCGCCAGAAACTATAAAGCGTATCAGCCTAATACATTTCTGCTTGACAATGCCTTAGCCACTATGGGGGCCGGTCTACCTTCAGCTATGGCAGCCAAATTAGTCAATCCCGAGAAAAAAGTAATGGCTGTTTGCGGAGATGGAGGGTTTATGATGAATTCTCAAGAACTAGAAACTGCAGTACGTCTCAAACTAAACCTGGTGATTATCATATTAAACGACAACGCTTATGGTATGATAAAATGGAAACAGGAGGGCATGGGTTTTGAAAATTTTGGTTTGGATTATGCGAATCCTGACTTTGTCAAGTATGCAGAAAGCTACGGCGCACATGGGTATAAAATCACAAGCAGTCAAGCATTTACGGATACGTTAATAACGTGTCTCAATACAAATGAAGGAGTACATTTAATAGATTGTCCGGTAGATTATTCGCTTAACCATGAAATTTTAAATGTGAGAATCAAAACAAAGGCTAAAAAATTAGAATCGGCATGAGTACACTTCACGTCAAAGCTCCTTACGATCAATCTGTTATCAAAGAATTGACTCTGCAAACTTCTGAAGAAATGCAAGCTCTTCTGAATAGGGCTTTTGATCTTTTTGGCAACCGATCTAGCTGGCTCTCAAAGTATCATAGAATTGAGCTCCTGGAAAACATCGCTCGGTTAATGGAGGAGCGCTCTGAAGAAATCATTAAAACTTCTGCACTGGAAGGAGGAAAACCGTGGATGGACACAAAAGCGGAGATGGATAGAGCTATCAATGGCGTTAAGCTTGCGGTTGAAAATCTAGGGCATCATAAGGGCGAAGAAGTACCCATGGGCCAAACGAAAACCTCCATTAATCGAATGGCCTTTACATTCAGAGAGCCTATTGGAGTGGTGGCTTCTATAAGTGCGTTCAATCATCCTATTAATTTAATTATTCATCAAACCATACCAGCCATCGCTGTGGGTAGCCCGGTTATCATAAAACCTGCTCCTACTACACCACTTACCTGTCTGCTCTTAAATGAAATATACCATGCGGCTGGACTCCCGGAAGGATGGTGTGAAACATTGATTTGTGATAACGACGTGGCTGAAGCGCTTGTAACCAGTCACAAGATCAATTTTTTTTCATTTATAGGATCGGCTAAGGTGGGATGGTATCTGCGATCCAAACTAGCGCCTGGTACCCGATGCGCACTGGAGCATGGAGGAGCAGCACCTGTTATCGTTGAGCCAGATGCTGACATTGAGTCAATGATACCAAGCTTGGTAAAAGGAGGATTTTATCATGCCGGTCAAGTGTGTGTATCCGTACAGCGTGTGTTTGTTCACAAAACCATCGTAGAAGAAGTCAGCCAAAAAATGGTAGAGAAGATAAAAAAATTAATAGTGGGCAACCCTATTGAACAAAGTACTGAAGTAGGCCCGTTGATTTTGCCAAAGGAGGTAGACAGAGTAGAAGAATGGGTAAATCAGGCCATAGAAAAAGGAGCTGAAGTACTTTGCGGAGGAAATCGTCTTTCGGATACCTGCTATTCTCCAACGTTATTGCTAAATCCTCCAAGAGATATTAACGTATCTACGTTAGAAATATTTGGCCCGGTGGTTTGCCTCTATGAGTATTCAGAAATGCGCGAAGCAATCAATCAAGCCAACAATATTCCTTACCATTTTCAAGCGGCCGTTTTCACAAAGAATATTGATAAAGCAATGGATGCGGTGCACAGATTAGATGCCTCAGCAGTAATGATCAATGATCACACTGCATTCCGGGTAGATTGGATGCCGTTCGCAGGTAGGGATGACAGCGGTTTAGGTATTGGAAGCATTCCTCATACCATGCACGACGTTTCACGAGAGAAAATGATGGTTATTAAAAGTGATTTCCTGTAAGACTTTATTCCACTTCAGACTTTTTTCAGAAAAGAAAGAATTATTGCAATAATTTAGAAATTAATTATTGAAAAAAGATAATTTCAGATCATTCACAGACTGAATAATCATGAGTAAATCCACTAAACACGAAACAAAACCTCAAGTGAGAACAAAGCACAACGTACTTTAACTAATCTTCCTGCTAAAGCAGTTTTTAAAAAATTACATGTGCTTTGTTTTCTGTAAATCAAGATTTACCTGAAGAATCAGGCATTACTCAGACTTTGTCAAACTAAGGTTGTCTGCATATACAAAGGATTCTGCCCATACTTCAGTATTAACCGGATCATTAAGATCTAATGTCTCCTCATAGATGAAGATCGAGAGCGCA